>CACYHM010000126.1 GCA_902774195.1 uncultured Eubacteriales bacterium | reverse complement strand
GCGATGTATGAGGATCTGTCGTCAGCCCCGTCGGATGACGTGCCTTCCGAGCACGAGCAAAGAGAGGGCGTCATCATCATGACCGCCGCAAGAAGAAGTATCAGCGGTTTTTTCACTCTTAATGATCTCAAAGGATCTCCTCAGTGTCACATTTCAGTTCTTAGATCAGCACATAGTTGTTAACCATTTTATACTATTCTCTTTGTTTAATCACGTTCTGTCGCTTTTTTAACGCCCCTTTTTCCGTTTTGTCCGCATGACAGCAAAAAACAGAGACCGGATGGCCTCTGTCTTCATTCGATTCTGATTGTCTGCTATTAGAGAAGCTTGTCAGAGAGCTTAGCCTTGATAACCTTCTTTGCAGGGATCTTCATCTCTGCGCCTGTCAGAGGGTTGCGGCCTGTTCTGGCTTTACGCTCAACAACTTCAGCCTTGAATGCGCCAGGGAATACTACCTTGTCGCCCTTCCTGAGAGCTGCTGCTGTTACGTCGAAGAATGCGTTGACTGTGAGAGCTGCTGCTGTTACGTCGAAGAATGCGTTGACTGCCTTAGCTGCGTCCTTCTTGCTGAAACCTGTTTCTGCTGCAAACTTTTCGATGAATTCTGCCTTTGTCATTGTTGTTTCTCCTTTTTTATCATTGGTTTTTTTGATCTTCCTTAATCACTGTGCCGCCGCTTAAGGCTTTCTGCGGTCATGCACCTATGAGAGTATACGATATTTCGGTTCAAATTACCATACACTTGATAGGTTTTTTTGTGTGTTTTAGCCGTTATTACGCATAATCACGGGTTTTCAGAGCGCAAAGTTCAGAAGCAGAACAAGTATCCAGCCTGCAAGGAAGGTCAGAAGGTGCTTCCTTTCGGCGTGGACCGCGATGTATTCGCGTATCAGAGCGCTCGGCCAGTAGTACATCGCCACGCGCGATCCTATGCCGGTGCACTCGAGGCCTATCTTTCTGCAGTATCTCAGCGCTCTGTACACGTGGTAGTTGCTCGTCACGAGAGCCGTATACCTGCCGCCCTTGCGTTCATCGATTATCTTCTTTGAGAACTGCAGGTTCTCCATGGTCGTAGCCGACCGGTCCTCCATTATTATCCTGTCTTCGGGTATGCCCTTCTCCCGCAGGTACGCCGCCATGGCCGCGGCTTCCGGCATGAGTTCATCTTTGCCCTTTCCGCCTGATGGTATGAGCACAGTCGGCGTCGGATCCTTTTTGTAGACATCGATCGCCTTGTCGATGCGGTCGGCAAGCAGCTTTGATACCTTATTGCCGTCGATCAGTCCGGCTCCGTGGATTATGACATAGTCGAAATTGCTCCTGCGCGGGATAATCATCAGAAACACCGAATAGAACATGAATATGAGAAACGATACCGAAATGTATATCACCGACAGGCTTATCACCTGGCTGGCGATGTTTACAGTCTCGAATCTGTGCGCCATCTCTGTCCTCGTGCCCGTGAGGAGTATGTATATCGTAGCGATCTCCCCTGCGCCTATAACGACCCCGAAGATGAGGGAAAGCATGTTGGCGAGGCTGTGGCCTTCGTTTTTATACATCACGATGCCGTTGTGTATAAGGAACATAGGCACCAGAAGCAGACCCGCTCCGGTCACCAGAAGCAGCGCCTTGACAGTCCCCGTCTCCAGCCGTTCACCGATAGCGGCGAGCGCTGCGACCGTAAAAAAAAGCGCACAGAACAGAAAGCAGCAGTTTCTGTACCTGCTTCTGTCCTTCGTAAAAGATATGATCAGCAGTATCCACCAGCAGACCGCGATGATCGTCAGCAAGTCCTCAATCGATTTCATCTGTTTATTCTTTCTCCGTTTCCCCGGGCATGGGCCCGGCCCCCGCAGCCATCATCTTCCGGCATATCCTCCGGCACATGGACGAGACTTCCGGCTTCGAGCATGCGGCTGTGCTCCTCTTCGGCCTGTCTGAGCCTGACGCTCAGTCCGGTGAGCGCATCAAAAGGCGCGAACTGTTTTGCTCTCTGTTCGCGCGGCATCTTCGGTCTTGACGATTCCGGCCTCTGTCTGTTCTGACTCATGCCTTGTGTCCTCCTACCTGGTGGTTCCTTTCTATCGTGGTCGCGGCGTCTTCGAGATCCATTCCGCGGAACATCGCATCCTTGCCGTATTTGTCCCTTATCCTGTTGACAGCCTCCTGGAGGGCTTCATCCCTCTTCATCTTTCCCCTCAGTCCCGCGGCCTCGTCGGACATCCTGTCGTTTCTCATCTGACCTGCTGTCGCTCCTTCATCTGCGGCCTCTTCATCAGCGAGGTCGAATATGGTCAGCTGCCTGTCCGCATCTTTCGGCTTTATGTTGTTGAAGTTGACGAAGATCCGGCGGACCGGGTATGTCTTTTCGGTTATACGGTCGTAAAGGTCAGCGACCGCAGGCATTATGACCGACGCCGCGCTGGTCATGACGGTGAACGAAACCGAACCATGAGCCATCGGCGCCTTGAGTGCGTTCGAGTACCCGACGGCGATCGAGACGTTCGGGGTCACCATGTCTATGCCGCTCAATTCGTGACAGAGCTGCTCTGTCATCTCCTTGACGATAAGCCTTCCTTCATCATTGGTGTAATCCCTCATCAGCACCTGACCGTGAGAAAGCGAATGGCTTTTGTTTTTATATCCCTTTATGTCGGACATCTCTGTCGGTTCGATGCCGAAGGCGTGGTCTATCATCAGTTCGGCGTCGATTCCGAACATTTTATACAGCAGATCTTCGTCGCGATGCGCAAGCTCCGCTATCTGGCCCATCGTCGTGATGCCGATGCGCTCGAACTTCGCGGCAGTGCGTCTCCCTATCCTCCAGAAGTCCGTGAGCGGTCTGTGATCCCAGAGCAGGTCCTTGTACGCTTCCTCATCGAGGACGCCGATGAAGTCGTCCGCGTGCTTGGCGATGATGTCCATCGCGATCTTTGCAAGGTACATATTGCTGCCCACCCCCGCAGTCGCCCTGACGCCTATCCTCTCAAAGACCTCTCTCATCAGGTGCTCTGCCATCTGCTTCGGATCGAGCCCGTAGCGTCTGAGGTATTTTGTCACATCGATAAAGACCTCATCTATCGAATATACGTGTATGTCCTCCGGCGCGATGTAATCGAGATATACCTTGTATATCGCTGCGGCGTACTCCATATAGAGGCTCATGCGGGGAGGCGCCATTATGTATTCAAAGCTCTTCGGTATCTCGAACACCCTCGGGCGCCCCGGCACGCCTTTGGCCTTGAGCGAAGGCGATACCGCAAGACAGATGGTCCTGTCGCTTCTGGTGGGGTCCGCCACGACAAGATCGGTGGTCATCGGATCAAGTCCGCGCTCGACGCATTCGACCGAAGCATAAAAAGACTTCAGATCGATGCACACGTACGACCTTTCCCATTCTCCGTATTCGAATTTTCTATCCTTCGAATATTCCATTCACTCGTTCCCGGCCAGGGGGTCTGACCCCATGGCCATATCAGCCGTTCTGCTTTCTGTATTCGACCGGCGTCATTCCCTCTGCCGCTGTGAAGTTCTTAGTGAAGTAGCTCTGCGAACAGAAAGCGAGCCGGTCGGCGATCGCGGCGACCGTGAGGTCAGTATCCGTCAGCATGCACTTTGCCTCGAGCATCCTCTCGTTCATGATGAACTCACTCATCGTGATACCGAGCTCTTCACGGAATATGGCCGACGCGTAAGTTCTGCTGAGGCTGACGTGATCGGCGACCTGCGCCAGCTCGATCTTTTCGGTAAGATGCTCCTCGATGTACGTCATCATCTTTACGAGTCTCGGCGAGTATTTCTTCTCTCTTATGATGTACTTCATCTTGACGGCATAGCTGTGTGCCATGCCGTGCACGAGGTCGTAAAGATCAGGCAGCGATACCGCGTTGTCGAATTCCTTGATGAACTCATCCCTTATATCGTAGGCGACCATATCCAGAAGTCCCGCCTGTATCGAGGCAAGACACATCTCAGCCGCAGCGCATACGGCTTCGTAGTACATCTTCTCCATTGCCTCGCTGTAGCTGCCGCACCTGTTGTAGAGCGCGGTCGGGTATTCGTAATTCTTCTGAGAGAGGGTTGCTATCGCTTCATCATCGCCCTTTGCGATCGCGTCGAAGTACAGCTTCTTTCTCGCGTACGGAAGATATATCTGATTGCGCCTCGTTCTGCTGAGGACCATGTTTGCTGTTCTTTTTTCGCTCATTTTACCGGCCTTTTCGTAACTTAATTACACTATTCGCAACAATATTATAGCATCTTTCTCCTTATGGCAATACAATCTGATTATAGAAAGTGTTGTTCATGCAGGCTGTCAGTTCAGCTCGAAAGAGTATGTTTGCGGATGACACAAAAAGATGACTCTCCGGTCTACGGGGAGAGCCATTTGAAACTCGATATGAGATAGTGCTTTGAAGAAACGGCTATGCGCAGGTTGATGGGGTCAACTTGTCCAGAGTCGTTTTTTCATTGCCGCCGCGGGACATCACAAAAGGGAGACCGGAGTCTCCCCTTCGTTCATATCATTAATGATCCGTCCGTATCTTCATCTGCCGAAGTTACTTTACGTAGGTCTCGCTTCCCTCCTTGCAGCATATCCAGCCTGAAGGTATCCTGACCCAGTTGCCGCTCACCTGCATGACCGTGACTTCGGTTCCCTTTCTGAGCACTGCGTATGTGCCGGCCTGGGCATGTTTCTTGCCGTCCGCCGTCAGCTCGCTTCTCTTCTTCCATCTGTATGAGGTCGAAGGGCCTGTTCTGAATCTCAGGTAGACCAGCGTATTGTATGTCCTGCCTACCTTGTATGAAGTCGACGAAGACGAAGATGTCCGAGACGCAGATGTCTTGGATGAAGA
>CACYHM010000125.1 GCA_902774195.1 uncultured Eubacteriales bacterium | reverse complement strand
GCAAGTCCGCTCACATAAAGTCCGAGAGCTATCGCCAGGCATATGAGCGCTGTAGTTTCGATGATTATCAGTATCCTGCTTTTGCTTTCCATTATCTTATGCTCCTCCCGTCATATCAGGAATTTCCACTGCACTGTCGATTATTATATCCGCACCGTATTCTTCAAGTTCCGATCTCGGTCTGAATCCCCAGGTCACGCCTATGGCAGTGACCCCTGCATTATGTGCCGTAAGCATGTCAGTATTCGTGTCTCCGAAATACAGGCATTCGTCCTTCTCTGCCCCGAACAGTTCGAGTATCCCGAACACTCCGGCAGGATCAGGTTTTATCGGGATCAGATCGGTCTGACCCTGGATATGATCGAAAAAGCCCTTTCCGAATATCGTCTCCACCACACTTACCGCGCTCTCATGCGGCTTGTTGGAGAACACAGCCGTCTTCACTCCGCGCTTTTTCAGTTCTTCGAGCGCCCATACTATGTGATCGTAAGGCTCCGCATGATAGCACGGGTCCTCCTGCATCCAGCGGCGGCACATCGGCAGGCCTTCTTCCAGATGCGATGCCTCAGTATCGCCGGCAGCGATCAGTGCCCGTTTCAGTGCATTCTTCAAGCCGTCTCCGGCAAAATAGTTGAACGCTTCGACAGGCTGCTCAGGCAGGCCGTAATGCGCCAGAGTCATGTTCACCGGCCTGGCTATGGACTCCTGGGTCCTCACCAGTGTCCCGTCGAGATCAAATATGCATACTTTTATCATTTTTCCCATCTTCTTATCTGCGCCAGGATATCTTTCTGCGGTCTCACATTACCGCCGTCTCTATGGCTGCAAGGACGGGATCATAACTGATCCTGTCCCTGGAGCTGACACATTCCGCATCCTGAAAGGCCTCCCTTACGCTTGAACGTATCTCTGATGCGAACAGGCTGTCATCGTTATCTGCAGCAACAGCCAGCTCGTCAAGTTTTGTGAAGGACTTTCTGTTTATATTGCACGATCCTATTATCACTCGCCGCTCATTCATAAGCAGTTTGGAATGCAGCATTCTTTCCGTCATATATATATCGAGGCTGCCGCTGTATCCGCCGCTGTGGATTTTTGAATATCTGAGCAGCTTCGATACAGTAAGCTTGTTCATATCGTCCATAAAGTTCGCGTTTTTCGGGATCAGGATGCGCACACTTACAGCTCTGTGCAGCGCGCGTTCTATTGCCGACAGTATATCTTTATCCGGCGCGAAGTAGGCCATCATTATGAAGAGCTCGCGTTCGGCGCCGTCTATTATATCCATGTAGCTCGACTTGAGTTCAAAGCAGCTGAACGGCTTCTTCATATTGGCCCTGAAAAGATCGATTTTCTTTCGCGGATCTTTTCTTTTCTCCAGGAACTGCGCCACTGAAGCCGGGTCGCTGATCTTTATCATATAGTCGTGGTAAAGCCTTCCCTTCAGGTCGCTGTAATACTCCTTGTCCTCAATATTGATGCCGCCGAGTATCATGACCTTGCGGTCGAATATATAATACTTGGAATGGTCATAAGTCCGGGTACCGTCCGCCATCACGATGTTGGGATGTTCTTTCAGCTGCATATACAGGCTGCTTCGTGAAGTCCTGAGCCGCTTTCCCGTAAGCTCTCTGTTATAAAAAAGCTCCAGTACGGTTATGTTGAACCTGTCTCTCAGATCCGGACGGTGGCATAACGACCGCTGCGACTCTTCGGCATATTCGAGAGTCACTGCGTACATATCCTTTTCGATCGTGACCTTCACGCCCTTGTCTGCCGCCGTTTTCAGCTCGAGGGCTATTTCCGTTCCGATCCTGTCTTCTCTCCATATGAACATGTGCACTGTGATCTCGTGTTCTGCAGCGCGGATCTGCCGTATTATCTCGGGAAAAGCATTCCTGCCTCCCTCAAGGAGTTCAATCTTCGTCTCTTTTTCCATGACCTGCGGTCCGCTTCATCGCTCCATTTCAGCGATCGTGTTCATTACCAGATGATAATACCTTTTTACGCCGCCCGAATAATCGGCTTCTTCCAGTTTTTTGTTTACCATGACAGGGTCGTCCGTGCCTATCACATCCACGCCGCAGCTTACCAGGTACTGTATCCCGTCCGGATCATCAGCAGTCCAGCAGAATACCTTCATGCCTGCCTTGTGCAGAGCATTCACCAGCTCAGGCGTTATGGTCCCGACCTCTGCTGAAAGGTTGTCCGCATCCTCCACTTCAGCATAATCCGTCCATGTCATCATCACCGCATGAGCGGCAGTCATCTCGGGATCGAGCTTCTTGATCTTCGCGATCGAATCTGTGAAGAGGCTGATGATCATTACCCTGTCGTGCATCCCGGTATTCTCTATTACCCTGAGAACTTCTTCCTCGAGACCCGGCCTCTGTCCTGACGGCTTGGTCTCGATCTGGACAAGCATTCCGTTCTCTTTGGCAAGAAGCAGCACATCTTCAAGAGTCGTGATATGGACATTTTTATATTCATCCCCGTTGCCGTTTATGACCTCGTGCTTCATGATCTCATCATACGTCATTTCGGCAACCGACTTGTCCAGGCCGAAGCGTCTTTTCAGGGTCTGATCGTGTTCTGCGACCACAACACCGTCAGCGGTGATCTGAACATCCAGCTCTATCCACGGATTGCCCTCGGACGCAGCCAGCTCAAAGGCTTCATAACTGTTGTCGGGAGCATTCACATTGTCTCCTCTGTGAGCGCAGACCTCAGGCCGCTCGACATCTTTCGACAGGTAGTCATAATTATACTTCGCATAAAACAGGCCGCTTGCGATAATAAATACAAAGCAGCCGACAACAGCAGCTTTTTTGATTAAACTGAACGCTTCTGTCCTGAAGATATACGGCGTGATGCCCGCAAGTGATCTGTCCTCCTCAAAATACTGATAGAACAGTGCTGTTATACCTGCGTTATTGACAGACGGGATGATCAGCGCCTTTATGATGTGAGCCAAAGCATCTTCGGAAATACCGCTGCCCGGCAGCAGTTCCGCAAGCAGGCCTATTACATAACTGACTGACAGGGAAAGAAGCAGCATGCATATGACCGTGTTCAGATGACGTCCCTTACCCAGCTTCCATGCGCCTTTGCAGCTGCGGAAAAAACTTGTCTCACGAAGCACGTATATATTGATCGAGAACAATACTCCGATCTCCACGAGTATCAGGATCAGATACAGTATTCTGAAGGCTGCCGCAAACAGGGGCCTGGCCTCTATTCCGAGTATTACAAAGAGCGGTATCTTGACTTTATACGCAGCATTGCTCAGCGATATTATCCCCGTAACAGGAAACAGCACCATCACAAACAGAAGTACCGGCCAGTTGCGCGGAGCCATGGTCTTTCTGCAGGTCTTCGCTCCCGCTGCGATCATGCTCCAGATATCGGTCTTCCGCCCTATCTGCGCCATGGAAAAAGAATGCAGAAGTCCTCCTATCTCAAACAGAGCGGTGAACGTCATGATGATCAGGAACATCAGGATCAGTATCACTGTCACAGGATGTGTGCACACCTTCAGCATATTGGATTTGTCTACATATCTGACCCCCTCCGCAGCGATCAACACCCTGCTGAAGGCAAAGCGCATCACTTCTGCAGCGAACAGCGAAAATACAGCGCACGAAAAAGAGAAGATGATCTTGGTCAGCGGATCGACAGTAAGTATCATCCATACATCTTTGAAAAACTGTATTATTCTGCTCAGTGCATCCTTCATGATATGTTCATATTCCGGGTTCCCGGACTCTGGACCTTCAGCGTTACGACTGTTCTCCAGTTCGATCGAATACATTCAAATCTTACCATTTCCTGAAAGATAATAGTAGCTATATGTCATTGCATATCGTTGATCTGAAATGTAGACACGAGCGGGACAAAAGGAATAAAATAATAGCAATATGCTGCGGTTTCGCAGAACGGTAGATCTGAAAAAGAGAGAAGGTAGTCGTAAGAATGAAAGCACCCGGAAGCGAAAGAAAGTCTTTTATCGGAAAGCTCAGGGAGGAATTCCTGCATACTACGGAAACGCTCTGGAACAACGAGATACAGGCAAATCTGTTCGTTGCCAGGATACTTCTGTACACGGCGGGGATCGCACTCATTATCATTGTGCTGTCAGCGCTGCATGTATTTACCATCAGCAACGCCGTCATGATGCGGGCTCTCACCATTGCTATTATCGAGATGCTGGCTGCCGCCCTGATATGCTTTTATTTCAAGGGCGAGAAGCCATGGCTCAAGATACTCCTTATGACCGCGTATGTAGTAGTGCTGGCGCGGCTGCACATGGTGCTGGGCCATAACATAGTCCTCTGCCTGGTATTCCCTGTCGCGCTGTCTGTCAGATACTATTCGC
>CACYHM010000124.1 GCA_902774195.1 uncultured Eubacteriales bacterium | reverse complement strand
CATAGCACTCTATGGCCCAGGCGACGGTATTGCCGGCGGATATGGAGTCCATGCCGGCACGATTCAGCAGCTCGTTCATGTACAGCACTGAATCCATGTCGCGGTTGACGCAGAGAGGTCCGAAGGCCTGCAGAGTCTCGTATTCAGGCTTGTGCGTCTCGTAGTATTCGCTGTATTTCACGCCCGAGATATCCAGCCTGCCGCCGCATCCGAGAGGACACGAGTAGCAGTGATACTTCGCTTCCTCGATCCTGTTTATCTTTTCCGGGTTATAGTCCAGAGCGAGGCGCAGGCCTTTTACTTCAGCCGGACCGGCTCCCCAGTTTTTGAGAGGCCCGTCGCCGCTGGTTATGGCGAGAGGCGTATTCGAAGGCGTTCCCCATTCGCGGAACAGATATGCGGTCATGGATCCGTCCAGAGGCAGAACGTATGGACTCGATCCCATGCCAATCCCCATCAGACCGATGCCGCCTCCCAGTCCTTTAGGGATCCACATCTTATTGATCTTGCTGCCGAGCTGTTTCGACAGAGCCTTTACTGCAGCGGGGTCCGCGCACGGCATGGCTTTGCTGCCCGCGAGGACGACCGCCTTGAGCTTCTTGCTGCCCATCACGGCTCCGACACCGCTTCTTCCGGCTATCCTGCCGCCTTCATTGCATATGCCAGAGATCAGAGACAGGTTCTCGCCTGCCTGACCGATCACGGCTATGCGAGGCTTCTTTCCTCCGCTGTTTTCGGCAAGGAGCCTGTTCTCTGCCTCGACGGCATCAAGTCCCCAGTATTCGGAAGCGTCCCTTATCTCGGCTCCCTTGTTGCCGCAGTACAGATAGACCGGCTTTTCGGATACGCCGCTTATGAATATGGCGTCATAGCCGCACTGCTTTATGGCAGGCGAAAAGACTCCGCCGCAGTTGGCGTCGCCCCAGCCTCCCGTAAGAGGGCTTTTGCATACGACAGTGAATCTGCCTGTCATGAAAGCTCCCGTACCGGTAAGCGCTCCCGAGCAGAAGCCCAGGATGTTGTCAGGTCCCAGGGGATCCGCTCCTGCGGGTATGTTTTTGTACAGATACCATGCTCCGAGGCCCTTGCCTGAAAGCACGGCCTCGTAGACTTCATCAGGTATGTTCTCAACTGTCGTCGTCCCTGCGGTCAGATCGACCTTAAGGATTTTCCCTGTGCAGGATCTCATTCGATTTCTCTCCTATTCCGGATCGCAGTATTCGCCGTATTCACAGCCTATGCCCTCGGCGTAAACTTCGTCGATCAGTTTTTCTGTGCGCCCAAAGAGCGAGCGTTTATAGAGTTTGAGAGTACCCGTGCCTGTGCCGCCGTTCCACAGTCTGTTGTGCTTCTTGTAGCCTGTAGGAGCCTCGTACTTGATGTTGAGCATCTCCTTCTTGGCGCATCTTATCTGTGTGTCAAGCCTGGCGTTCTTTGTTGTCTGCAGCACATGCCAGTGGATCTCGTCATCGGTCTCCCAGCAGTCGAACCTGGTGCGCGACAGGGTCCAGAACTTCGAGAAGTTGAACTCATAATCCCTGCCCTCATAGTAGAATTCTCCGAGGAGCTTCCTGTTGAGCGCTATTCCGAAGACCTTAGGTCTGCCGCCGCCGATGTTGAACACGCTGTTCTCCAGCTTTCTGCCGCTGATCATGCTCTTGAGGTTGTTGGAAGAGAGCCATACCCAAGGGCTCGTGAAATCGCCGCCCCAGTTCTTGTCGGAGTAGCCGTTGCATGTTTCAGGCCTGAGGATGTACTTTACGCCGTTGAGGGTGATCTCGCCGGTGAACGCCGATTTCATGCCCTCAGCGTGCCAGAACATCTCGAAGGCGTTGATCGCCCTGAAGAACTTGCTGGCGCCGTATCCGACGTGGAAGGCGATCTCCTTGCGGATGTCGAACTTCCAGCTTATCTCGCCGGCGTCGCTCATCCACTCAGGATGTGCCTCGGCCTCTTCAGGCGTGACCTTTATATGGCCTTCGGTGTGCACCTCGCTGCACCTGCAGTCGTCCGCAGCGATGCTGTATGGAGCAGTGGCGTGTATGTCCACATCTTTAAGCGAGAAGAATCTATGCAGCTGTCCGTGGTCCTCTCCCCAGAAGCCCGCGTTGACCATAAGATACGAAGGCCTTCTGCCTGCAGCCTGTGCCTCCGGGTCGTTCCATACGATCACTGGCTCGTCCTCCGCGAGCGCCGGGTTGCACGTAAAAAATTCGATGTAGAACGCTTTCTTTTCGCCGGTCTCGGCGTTCTCTGCAGTCATCGAATGCCACCACCAATCATAGCCCTTTCTTGAGAGCGGGCCGTAAAGCATCCAACGGTCTCTGGTAATGTCATGAATATTAGCCATTTCATTTTCCTTTCTACAGTTTGTCTGCCAGTTTGTTCTCGAGTTCTGCTTTCTTTTTCAGGAATCTTTTCAGTCTGTTCTTTTCCATGCCCCAGTAGAAGCTCTTTATCTGAGGCACTACTGTCATGAGAGCTTTTGAAGGTTTCCAGATGCGGCACGGATAGATGTGCTCCTTTGCCTTTTCGATGCCGTCTATCATGCGGTCAGCCACGAGCTCGGCCTTCTGCACCGGGAACGGCCTGCCTACATCGATGCCGTTTCCTCCGACATTGAAGAAGTTGGTGGCTGTGGATACCGGATATACGGCTGTCAGCCTGAGATTCTTCGGAGCCTCGAGCCTTATGGCTTCCTGGAAGCCCTTCATCGCGAACTTTGTCGATGTGTAAAGAGCGTAGCCCGGTATGGCCATCTCGCCCATCGCAGAGATCGTCCATGCCAGGTGGCCCTCCCTTCCCTTCAGGTGCTCAAGATACTTGGTGTATGTGTATATAGGCGATATCGTATTGAGGCTGAATATGTTCTGGATGCGGTCCCAGTCGACGTAGTCGAACTTCTCGTAATACGGAGCCCCGGCGTTCGCGATCACGATATCTATCTTGCCGAACATCGACTCAGCCTTTTCGAAGAGCGCGTCAACGCCCTCCTTTGTGCTCACATCGCTGTTGAAAAGCGTGACATTGTCTCCGTAGCCCGTGAGTTTTTCGATGGTGCGGCTCGTTGCCAGCACTTTGTTATTCTTCGCAGGATCGGCCAGCCTGTCGAGTACTTCCTTTCCGATGCCGCTCGACGCACCGGTGATCACGACGCTTTTGCCCCTGATCTCATTCAGTTCCTTTTTCAGTACCAGTTCCGTTATCCTGTTTATTCCGCCCATTGCCGAAGCCTCCTTCACCTTTACAGTTTTCGAATCGTCAGCTTTGACTCCGGTCCCATTATTCCCCTTTCCTATGTTCATCACCGTATCGTACGCGCTGTGACATGCGTGCGCGATAGTGCCGCTCTTCTCGGCGTCGCCTGTGCAGTAAACGTTCTCAAAGCCGAGTTCTTTGAGTTTGTCGGCTAGCGCCGTGTTCGGTCTCACGCCCATGGCGAGTACAACGTAATCTGCTTTGAGTTTCTGCTGCTCTCCGGTAGCCTTGTCCTCGACGATGACGCCGCCATCCTCTATCGAGCATAGCTTCGTGCCCGTCATGAATTTCGTTCCGTAAGGCTTTATCCTCTCCATCTCATCGTCGATCAGCTGGAACCACGCTCCCGGTGCGATGTCGTCTGCCATCTCGACCACCGTGACCTCGTTGCCCTGCTCGTTCAGGATTTCCGTGGTCTCAAGGCCGGTCATGCCCGATCCTATGACTATTACCCTGCTGTCTTTTATTGCCGCATTTCCCAGCAGCAGATCAGGCGCCGCTATGACGTCGTCCCTGTCAGTACCCGGTATCGAGTGCGGCCTCAGCGGTATGCCGCCCGTAGCGCAGATCACTGCGTACGGTCCTTTTTTAATTATCTGCTCTGCCGTCAGTTCCTTTCCGAGATGGACTTTTACGCCCTCTTTCTTCGCCGCGTTAAGAAGGTCTTCTATAGCCCAGTACAGGCGCTCCTTGTGGCTGCCGGATGATGCCGCGATCACCTGTCCGCCGGCCTTCTCCGCCTTTTCGTAAAGCTCGACATCAAAGTCCCTCATCGCCATGGTCTTCGAAGCGGTGAGCCCCGAAGGGCCCGCGCCTATGACGATGACCTTGCGGCCTCTTCCGTCCTTTGGCATGTCGTAGTAGAAGCGCTCATTCGCTATGCTCATGTTGAGAGCGCATTCGCCGGGCTTTCCTTCGCCCGCGTTGGTCATGAACGATCTGATGCAGTTGAGGCAGCCTATGCACCTCTGTATGTCTTCCGGATGTCCGGACTGCGCCTTCTCTGGCCAGTGAGGATCGCAGATGAAGGCTCTGGCTGACGCCACGAAGTCCTGATATCCCTCCTGGAGCTGCTTTTCGGCCTGCTCGGGAGTACGCATCACGTTGGCCGCGATGACAGGGAT
>CACYHM010000123.1 GCA_902774195.1 uncultured Eubacteriales bacterium | reverse complement strand
CATGATGAACTTCGCGCCACCGTCGTGAGTGATCTTGCAGAGCTCGTCTGCATCCTCGATGATGCCGTAGAAGTTAGGGTACTGCATCAGGAAGCAGGAAGCCTCAGGATCGTCCGCAAGAGCTTTCTTCAGAGCTTCCTTATCAGTCACGCCGTCCTTTGCAGGGATGACCACGACCTTGCTCTCTCTTCCGAAGGAATACGTATTGATAACTGTGAGGATCCTCTCGTCGAGGGCCCCGGATACATAGATGGTGCTGTGTCTTCTGTCCTTGCACATCCAGCATGCCTCAGCGGCGGCGGAAGCGCCGTCGTACATCGAAGCGTTCGCGATATCCATGCCCGTGATCTCGGCGATCATCGTCTGGTATTCGAATATCGACTGGAGGATGCCCTGGCTGATCTCAGCCTGGTAAGGTGTATATGCGGTAACAAATTCTTCTTTGCCCGCGATAGCGTCTACTGCGGACGGTACATAATGGTTGTACGCGCCGGCGCCGCGGAAGATCGAACGGAAAACGACATTCTTGTCTGCGAGGCCCTGGACCTTGCGGTCAACTTCGATCTCGGAAAGCCCCTCAGGGAGATCGAGCTCGCCTTTGACCTTGGCAGCTTCAGGGATCACTTTAAAGAGGTCGTCGAAATCCTTGTATCCGATCTCGTTGAGCATTTTTAACTGCTCTTCCTTTGTGTTAGGAATGAAAGTGCCCAATTTGATTCCTCCTTAACTTAACAGCGGAAATAACTGTCACTGATGAGATGGCTATCCTCTGTATGCGTCATACTCCTCGGATGACATGAGTTCTTCTTTGTCTGTGATGCTGCCGACCTTGATGAACCATGAGCCGTAAGGATCGCTGTTGATCAGCGAAGCGTCGTCGAGGAGATCCTCGTTGAGTTCAAGAACGACGCCCGTAACAGGGCACATTACGTCGGCAACAGCCTTTACGGATTCGACATCGCCGAAAGCCTCGCCTGCGACTACCTCATCGCCTACCTCAGGAAGGTTTACGAATACGAGGTCGCCGAGTTCGCTCTGAGCGTAATCTGTGATGCCTACATAAGCTGCATCGCCCTCGAAGCGGATCCATTCATCATCTTTCGTGTACTTCAGTTCTTTTGGATAAAACATTTTAGGTCTCCTTTTTAAAACTTGAAAAAGAATATAGATATAACGTTTTCGCCGGAGGGGCTCAGCCTCCTTTTTACTTCTCTCTCTTGTAGAACGGCAGGCCTACCATCTCGCAGTCTACCATGCGGCCTCTTACGTCTACCTGGCAAGGAGCTCCGATCTCTCTGGCGCCGGATTCGACGATAGCCATGGCGTAAGAGCTGCCGAGGTAAGGCAGGAATGTGCCGGAAGTCGTGTGTCCGACGATCTTGCCGTCTCTGTAAACATCGAGGTGCTCTCTGAGGATGCCGCGGCCCGTGACCTTGAGGCCTACTCTTCTGTGCTTGAGCGGCTGGTCTGCCTCGAGAGCGGCCTTGCCGATGAAGTCAGGCTTGTCCATCTTGACGGCGAAGCCGAGGCCCGCAGTCTTAGGGCTGATCTCATCGTTGAGCTCGTGTCCGTAAAGCGGCATGGCAGCCTCCATCCTCAGGGTGTCTCTCGCTCCGAGAGCGCAAGGGATGAGTCCGTCATCCTTGCCTGCGGCGATCAGAGCTTCCCAGACATCAGGAGCCTTGTCTGCCGGCATGTAGATCTCGAATCCGTCCTCGCCGGTGTAGCCTGTGCGTGAGATCATCACAGGGATGCCCTGGAAGTCTGCGTCGAAGATGCATGTGTAGTAGCCTGCAGGGATGTATTTCCCGTCCACTACCTTCTTCAGGATCTTTTCTGCAAGAGGGCCCTGGAGGGCTACCTGGCCGTACTCGTCGCTCACGTTTTTGAGCTCGACTCCGTCGATCTTATGATCGCACATCCACGCGAAGTCCTTGTCCGTGTTGGCTGCGTTCACGACAACGAAGTAATCGTTCTCGCCCTTCATGTATACAATGAGGTCATCGACGGTGCCGCCGTTCTCATTGCACATCGGGGAATATCTCGCAAATCCCGGCTGAAGGTCAGTGTAGTCGTTTGTCAGGAGCAGGTTGAGGAAGTCCTTCGCCTTCGGTCCCTGAACGAGGATCTCGCCCATGTGGGAGACGTCGAACAGTCCGCACTTGGTCCTGACGGCCATGTGCTCTGCTTTGACACCGGCCCCGTACTGTACCGGGAGCAGGAAGCCGCCGAATTCGACTATCTTGCCGCCGTACTTGACGTGGGTGTCATAGAGCGGGGTTTTCTTTTCCATCGATTTTATACCTCCGTTTTTTATATTTTCGGGGGCGGGAAGCGTCAATAAAAGAAGCCCCTCCCCACTTTTCTAACGTACATTAATAATAGCACCCGCAAGGGCAGGGCGTCAAATAATTAAAAATCCGTCAATCCCTTGCAAACACTGAAATACAGACTTATTGCCCCGCACAAATTCCGCACATTTTTTTGTGCTTTAAAACAAAGCGCGCAGACACTCTTCTGTACACCGCAACAAATGTACGGGCCCGGATTATCTTGCGGGACGGAGTGTGGTAAAATACCTGTATGTTTACTGAATGGTGGGCGATAGACGGATGCATATGCATCATCATCTTCGCGGCTGCCCTCTGGGGCGCTGTCAAAGGAATAGGAGACACGATCATCAGGATCGCGAGCATTGCCGCGGGCATAGGGCTCGGCGTCTTTTACTCCGATAAAATATCCGCCTTTCTCATGAAAACTAAGATGAGCAGGTCTCTGTACGAGCATATCTTCGTGCTCCTGAGGGGGGAGGAAGCATCCCCGGGGAGCGGGAACGCCGCGCTGGATACACTGAATTCGACGGGCGATCCGGAGTCGTACATGGATTCGCTCTCCAAATCCATCGGCAGCATGTTCGACAGCGCTGCGGACAGAGCGGCGGATGCAGCCGCCCAGAAACTGACGGCGGTAGCGGTGAGCGTCATCGGATTCGCGCTCATACTGCTGACGGTAGCGGTGCTCACTGCAGTGATCAGGTTTCTAATAAAGCACTTCCGCAATACTTCGACGGTGCTCGGACTCACGGACAGGCTGCTGGGTTTCGTGCTCGGAGGCGTAAGAGGCCTCCTGCTCGCGTGGATATTCGCGGCACTCCTCATACCGGTCACGGCGCTGCTGAGTCCGGAGAACGTTCCCGGAACGATAGATGCCCTGAACATGACCACGATAGGCAAGGTGCTTTATGATGTGAATCCTTTGCTTCTGGCCGTTAAATATGTATTAAAGTAGATTTTTAAAGTCCTGTTGTGATACAATACTCAAGCTATGGTTTTTGAGGAAATCAAATGCTCAAACGATGACGAGAGCTTCATGCTCGAGGCGATAAAAGAAGCCGGAAAGGCGGCATCGGAAAACGAGGTGCCGGTCGGCGCGGTGATCGTAAAAGACGGAGTCATCGTGGCAAGGGCGCATAACCGCATCGAGTCGTCGGGCAGGTCATCCGCGCACGCGGAGATGCTCGCCATAGAGGAGGCCGAAGAAAGGCTCGGAGCCAAGTGGCTCACGGGAGCGGTCATGTATGTCACGCTCGAACCGTGCAGCATGTGCGCCGGAGCGCTGGTCCTCTCGAGGATATCCCGCCTGGTCATCGGAGCCGATGATCCCAAGACGGGGGCGTGCGGCTCGCTTTACGACATAGCGGGCGACCCAAGGCTCAATCACAGAATAGAGACTGAGCGCGGAGTGCTCGCGGACATATGCTCGGAGCAGCTCAGAGGATTCTTCAGAAACAGACGTAAAACGACGGAGGAAAACATATAATGAAGAGGGTAAGTCTGATCGCGATACTCACTGCGGTCATGATAATGGCGGCGTCGGTGATGTGCTTCGCCGATGATGAATTGAAGCTGGTGTCTTCATATCCTGAAGACGGGCAGAAGAACACTTCGATGGAGAACCTCGGAGTCAAGCTTACGTTCAACCACCCGATAAATTCTGCTGAGGCAAAGAAGGCCGATCTCAAAAAGTTCGCGATATACGACGAGGACAACAAGGCTGTTCCGGTCGAGATCCTGTTCAGCGACAAGAACGACGGTCTCGTGCTGGTGCTCGCGGACATAGACAAGGGCTTCACCGCAAAGAACAATTCCGAGTACAGGCTCGTGATCAGCAAAGGCGTGGTGGACAACGACGGCAACGAGCTTGCCGACGAGCAGACGATAACGTTCAAAACGTACAACCAGAAGGTGAACAACATGGTCAACATGGTCATGATGTTCGTCATGTTCGGCGGTATAATGCTGCTTTCGGTACGCCAGCAGAACAAGAAGGAAGAAGATGAGGTCCCTAAGGACGTTCCGAAGGAGGCCGCGTTCAATCCTTACAAAGAGGCGAAGAGAAC
>CACYHM010000122.1 GCA_902774195.1 uncultured Eubacteriales bacterium | reverse complement strand
GAACTGTAAGGGAATATATTCACGCTTTCGCCGGCTCTGACTTTCGGCCACGATTCAAGGGTCTTTTCGGCATCGGACCCTCTGAACTGATTGTCCCTGACCATGCGGCGAAGCAGTCTCGCGTCAGCTGTGGACAGCCTGTTATGCCTGTCGACCGCCAGCTGTGTCAGCGGGCTGATATATATCTTGAATTTGTCCTTCCTTTCTATATTCTCAGTCAGGACATCGTTCAGGCTGTGTATTCCCTCGATGACAAGCAGCTGGTTCTTTCTGAGCTTCGTTATCCGCTTTCCGAAGACCTTTTTGCCCTCTATGAAGTCGAACTCAGGCATATCGACCTCGCGGCCGTCGAGCAGAGCTTCCATCTGATCATTGAAAAGATCCATGTCCAGGCAGTCCAGCCCCTCATAGTCGGGCTTCCCGTCCGGCCCTATCGGGCTGTCCTCGCGCTCAACGAAGTAGTCGTCCGTACCCAGATACAGAGGCTCTTCTCCGGTCAGTTTTCCGATCTCAGCGCAGAGCCTTTTTGCCGTAGTGGTCTTGCCGCTGGATGACGGTCCTGCGATGAGCACCACCCGCCTGCCCTCTTCGACTATCCTTGCGGCCATCTCCTCGAGCTGTTTCGTCTGCAGCCATTCGCTCGCTCTGATGACATCATCGGCATTGCCGGCTCTGATCTGCTCGTTCAGATCGGCCAGATAGTTCAGGCCTGTATGCTTGCGCATGCGCGTGGTCTCGGCGTATGCCTCATACAGTTTTTCGTCATCCCTGTACTTGGGGATAGTGTGGCCGTGAAGCGCGTTCGGCAGTCTCAGAAGCAGCCCGTTCCTGTAAGGTCTGATGTCAAAGAGGTTGATATATCCCGATGAGGGGAGCATCACCGTGTACATGCAGTTCCTGTAATTGTGAAGATTGACTATATCGATGGTCTCGTCCGGAGGTCTGAATTCGAGCAGCCTGGCTTTTTCAGGATATCCAAGCGAGTACCATTTCTTTATGGCATGCTCAACGCTGTCGTGTTCGACGACGACCTCATAGTCTTTTTCTATGATGGCGTTCATACGGTCTCTGATTCTGTTGATATCCAGAGTGGTCAGCTGCCTGCCGCCGAGGTTGATGTAGCTGTAGTAGCCCTGGTTCAGAGAATTGCCGATCGTGACATCTGCATTCTCAAAGATGCTCTTGACCGCCTTCAGATATACCAGTATCGCCGTATTGTGATATGCGCGTTCCTCTGTGAACGTTGTGATCTTAAACTCACGGGCCATGTCGGTTCTCCTGTCCTGTACTGATCATCACACTCCCTTGGGCATGATCTTTCATTTTTTGTCCATATATAGTGGTATTTTACCACAATTCGCCGCAATAATAAAATGCAGATGTCAACCCTGCCGTCTATTCCGCAATTGACTATTGTTTTCACGTGTTCTACAATATATTTAATATGTTTTTGACTCATGGAAAGGTATAAAAATATCGTTCGCAAAGGTCAGTTATATAGTCTTTCAGGAGGGATAAACAACATGAAGAAAGAATATGAACCTCTATTCACGCCGTGGAAGATCGGCAACGTAGAGATCCCTAACAGGATCGTTCAGACTTCCATGGGAGGAACATCCCTGTTCGGCTGGCTCGAGCCTTGCCACTTCGATAAGGAGGCAGCTCACCACATCCTCGGCCGTGCTCAGGACGGTGTAGGTCTGGTTCTTCCGGGCATGCAGTGCGTAAGAGACACGATGGGCCGCAGATGGCTTTATCAGAACAAGAAGATGTTCAAGGATCTCGCCGAGTGGATCCCAGAATTCCACAAGACAGGATCGAAGCTGTTCATACAGCTTGCAGGCGGATTCGGCCGTTCGATGGCGATCAATGATATGTTCGTGAAAATGCTCGAGAACAAAGCGTTCGGCGCTATCGCGAAGCCTTTCGTGGACATCGAATACTGCTGCGCTTCTGCCGGTGAGACTCCGAACAGATGGTATCCTTCGATCAAGTCCAGAATGATGACCATCGAAGAGATCCAGGAGATGGTCGAAGCATTCGCAAAGACCGCCAAGCTCTGCAAGGACGCCGGAGTAGACGGTGTTGAGATCCACGCTGTTCACGAGGGCTACCTCCTCGACCAGTTCACTATCGCAAACATGAACTACAGGACAGACCAGTACGGCGGATCGTTCGAGAACAGATTCAGATTCCCTGTCGAGATCGTACAGGCTATAAAGAGGGAGTGCGGAGACGACTTCCCTGTCGCACTGAGATACTCGGTAGTATCCAAGACCAAGGGATGGCTCCAGGGCGCTCAGCCGGGCGAAGAATTCGAAGAGTTCGGACGCGACATGGCAGAATCCGAAAAAGCGATCAAATACCTTTCCGACGCAGGTTACGATATGTTCAACTGCGACAACGGCACATACGATGCATGGTACTGGGCTCACCCGCCTGTCTACATGCCTGACAACTGCAACTTCGAGGATGTCGCTCACATCAAGAAGTTCACGGACAAGCCTGTTGTATGCGCCGGCAAGATGGATATCAAGTTCGCGGCCAAAGAGATCAAGAAGGGCTCCATCGACGCTCTCGGTATCGCCCGTCAGAACCTCGTTGACCCTGACTGGGTGACCAAGCTCAGAGAAGGCAGAGAAGATGAGATCAAGCCTTGCATCAGATGCCACAACGCATGCTTCAACTTCGCGAAGTCGAAACACACCGCGAACACGCAGCCTCTGTTCGACTCGCTCCAGCTTGCGCGCTGCGCTCTGACACCGTCGACGATGCAGCATAACAAGTACAAGATCGTGCCTGCAGCAGCACCGAAGAAGGTCGCTATCATCGGCGCCGGCTTCGGAGGACTCGAAGCTGCGCTCGTGCTCAAGAAGAGAGGCCATGAGCCTGTTATCTTCGAAAAGTCGGACAAGAAGTTCGGTCTGTACAACACCGCTTCTGCAATGTCCTTCAAGGACGCCGACAAGGAACTCATGAAGTGGTATGACAGAGAACTCGAAAAATGGGGCATCGAGATCCGCTACAACCAGGAGATCACCGATGTCATGCCTCTGCTCGAAGAGTATGACGATGTCATCGTATCCGTTGGAACCTTCCCTAAGGCTCTCAACATTCCTGGCTTCGAAAAGACGATCACGTTCACAGATCTGCTGATCGGACCTAACGCCAAGAAGTACAAGAAGATCGTATTCCTCGGCGGCGGACTTTCATCCTGCGAAGCTGCTTATGACGCAGTCCTCGCCGGCAAGAAGCCTGTAGTCGTTGAGTTCCTCGACGACCTCATCGTCGCTCCTGGCACATGCCTCGCCAACTCATCGTTCCTGAGAGAGGCTCTTCCGTTCAAGGGAGTTCCTGTACATCTCAGAAGTTCTGTCACAGAGATCGGTGACGGCTACTGCATGATCAAGAACTTCGAGACAGGCGAAGAGTGGAAGGAAGAATGCGACTGCGTAGTCAACGGCATCGGATTCGTTCCTAACGACCAGTTCGCAGATGTCAAGGACAGCCGTGTCCACAGAGTAGGTACCTGCGTAAAGTGGGGAGCTCTGAGAGAAGTCATCTGGGGAGCCTGGGACGTCGCTATGAAGATATAGTCCGGCTCCGGAGTCTGACTCCGGATCGATCCAGTCAAAAAGGCCACCGCTTGCTGCGGCGGCCTTTTCATATGCCCGCTGTCGATTCACGCTTTCTTTTTACCTGCTATACTGCCTGCTATGACGCAGATCACAATAGTGACAGCAATATCTATCACCGTGCTTCCGAGCGGCAGATCGACCGTCATGAGCCATCTGTACAGCAGAAAGCCGGCGGCCCATGTGACCAGGTTACGGACGCAGAACGGACTCTCTTCATGGCTCTGCTTAAGTATGAAGCAGTCAGCCAGCATCACGGCTATCATCGGCGCGAACACCGAGCCGATCAGATATAGGAATCCTGTTATGTCATCCATCGGGAAGAGTATGGCAGCGATCGTCCCTGCAGCCGCTGCAGCGATCGCTACATGCTTTCCTCTGATCTTTTCAGAAAAAAGCTCGCTCGATACTCCGGCCGAATACGCATCGAGGAACGTGGTCGTTACAGTGGAAAGCACTATTATCACAAGTCCCGCGATGCCGAGCCCTGCCTTCAGCATGATCTTTGCTATGTCGCCCGTTCCCGTGAGTATGGCTGCTCCCATGCCGATTATGTACATCCAGCAGCTCACAAGGCCGTACACAGCCGCAGACCAGGCCGAAGCCTTTACCGGCTCTTCAGCTTCTCTTGTGTAATCGCTTATCAGAGGAAGCCATGAAAGCGGCATGGCCACGCTGAGCTCCATGGCGGCTCCGAAGGACATCCCTCCCGCTGCCGGCGCCGAAAGATCCCCTTTTCTGAATATGACGGCGGACAGTATGAC
>CACYHM010000121.1 GCA_902774195.1 uncultured Eubacteriales bacterium | reverse complement strand
GTTTCGGGGCTTCTTTCTTTTGCTCGAAACCGTCAGCGCTGATGTTGATTTGTCAACAATCTGTCAACAGAAGCCGCTTGAAGGGGTCGAAAAAGGGGGTGTGTCACACTTGTCACACTTATTTTGAATTCTTTATATATATATATATATTATTATTACTTATTATTATAAATAAAAAAAGTGTGACAACTGTGACATTGAGCCTTTAAGCCTTTATATTTCAACGGGTTGAGTGTGTCACACTACCATTGATTTTACTGTGACATTAGTGTGACAAGTGTGACATTATACCGTTTCAGAGGCGATATTCAGCCTGTATGAAGAGGAAAAGGGCAGAAAGCGGGGATATTTCACGCCGCCGCGCTTTGATCCGGCACGGGTCAAATAAACGGCGCACGTGTGCGGGCATAATAAAAGCCCCTGTGCGGGGCAATGTCATTAAGTTAAGCGACTAAGAGATACTCTCTTATCAGAAATGGTGAGAGGGTATTTTTTTCTTCTCAATGCTCGCGCGCCTTTAAGCCCGCCCCCTTGGAACCCGCCCTCTCCGGGCGCGCGAATTATCTGAAAAACACTTGACACTACGGCCGTTTTGTGCGGCCGCTTCTATTGGCCATATATTAAAGCCAATAAAAGCGGCCAATTTAGCAGAGGTAAGACACACGCTCAATGCGAAAGGAGGTATTAAGATGAATGCGGCATGTGTAAAGCAATCTCTGCTTGATCAAATCCAGGATCTCGCAAAACACCCGGAACTCTACTGTCAGAATCCTGGGAGGGATTTCACCCGGAACCGAAAGCTGGCCTTCAGCACTTTGATCTCTTTCATCCTGAACATGCACGGAGGCTCTTTAACAAGCGAAGTTATAGATTATTTCTTCAACGATGGTCGCAGCGTTTCACCATCGGCGGTTGTTCAGATGAGAGAAAAATTGAAAGCGGAAGCTTTTAGGGCCCTGCTTTTGGGATTTAACAGACAAATGGAAAAAATGTCGAGCCCCGGAGGGGAAAGTGACTTGCGTATTCTTGCTGTTGATGGTTCAGACATTCAACTACCAGCCAACCCTGATGATGTAGATGCCTTCATACCGGGAGCAAACGGTAATAGGGCATACAATCTGGTTCACCTGAATGCATTGTATGATTTAAATCAACGGATTTATCTTGATGCAGTCATACAGAAGCGGAAGAAATGGAATGAACATAAAGCATTAATTCAAATGGCGGAAGATTCACAAATCGAAAACGCCCTTGTCATAGCTGACCGAGGTTATGAATCATATAACGCTTTGGCTCATCTCCAGGAACGAGGATGGTTTTACCTTGTTCGAGTAAGGGACGGGAGGCATGGCATAGTAGGTGGTTTGGATATTCCCAACAATGATGAATTTGATCTTGAGATATCGATGAACTTCACCCGCAGTCTTACGAAAGAAGTCAAGGAACTCTGCAAAGATAAGAATCACTACAGATACATTCCTCAAAATACGAACTTCGATTATCTTCCGCTACTGAAGGGAACTTACGGAACAAAGCCCGTATTCTACAATCTGAATTACAGAGTTGTCCGAGTCAGAATAAATGATGAGTTGTTGGAGACACTCGTCACGAATCTACCTGTAGAACAGTACCCTTCAGATAAATTGAAAAAGCTCTACACGATGCGCTGGGGTATAGAGACTTCTTTCAGGAGTCTGAAATATACTGTTGGGATGCTACATTATCACTCAAAAAAAGCAGAATGCATTTTCCAGGAAGTGTTTGCATCGCTGATCATATATAACTTCACTGAATGGATCACTGCCCAGATAATCATTCAGAAGCCAAAATGCAAGCATGCCTACAAGGTGAATTTCACAGCAGCTGTCCATATCTGCAGGAAATTACTTTCTGAAAAAATGCATCCGCCAAATGTTGAATCATTGATTGCTAAATATATAGTCCCGGTCCGTCCAGATCGAAAGTATAAACGCCACTTGTCTAAGTGCGGTAAAGTAATAGCAATCAATTTCTACTATAGAATAGCATAGTTGAGATTTATGCAACACATATGAAATATAAAATGGCGCACATCCTGGGGTGGGTTCAGGATTGGGTGGGTTTAAGGTGCGCCGCTTTTGAAGATGACATGGATCCACTCGATAAATTCGTTCGTTGCTCCTCAGTATACGTTCTTTTTAGATAAAGAAAAACTGGGAGTCGCAAATTGTGCAATTCCCAGTTCGTGTTTTCTGTCATTAACTTAATGACATTGCGCTCCGGCGCTGTTATTTTTTTCCGCTGTTATTTTTTTCCGGAGGCATCGACTATGCGGACGGCTTCGGCCGCGATCTCGCGGAGCCTCTCCCTCTCGTCAGAGAGGTAGAGCCAGCCCAGCAGGGCTTCGAAGCCGGTAGCTATCTTGTATTCCTTCGGGTCGGCGTGCTGAGGTCTCGACATCGCGCGGTGATTGCGCCCCTTCTTGTACAGAGCCGTTTCCTCTTCAGTCAGAAAGCCCGATGCGACCATCGCCTTTGCCGCCTTTGCCTGGCCGGAGGCCGATACATATCTCACCGCCGTGTGGTGCGCCCTGTCGACATCGCCCGGCTTATCGGTCACGATCTTCTCGCGGACGATGACCTCGAAGACAGCGTCTCCGAGGTATGCGAGCGTGGTCGTATTCATTTTTCTGAGCTGTTCTTTTGTCATCATTTTACGATAGTTATAATCTTGTTCAGATCGCTACCGGAATATTGCGGATCTGTTCTCCGTGCTGATAATTCTCGACCTTTATGTCGTCCGTCGTGAAGTCGTAGAAGTTTTTCACGTCAGGATTAAGAGTCACCTTCGGCGCGGGGTACTGCGGCCTCGCGATGAGTTCTTCTATCAGAGGCACATGCCTGTCGTAGATATGAGCGTCCGCTATTACGTGCACGAGCTCACCGGCCTTCAGGCCCGACACCTGCGCCATCATGAGCAGCAGCATCGCGTACTGCACGACGTTCCAGTTGTTGGCAGCGAGAATGTCCTGAGATCTCTGGTTGAGTATGGCGTTGAGAGTATCGCCCTTCACGTTGAAGGTCATCGAATAGGCGCACGGTTCCAGTCTCATTTCGGAGAGATCCTCGAAATTGTAGAGATTGGTCAGTATGCGCCTCGAATACCTGTCGTTCTTGAGGCACCACAGCACGTTGTCGACCTGGTCCATCTCACCCTGTCTGAACTTGTACTTCTTTGCCATCTGGTATCCGTAGGCCTTTCCGATGGTGCCCTCTTCATCGGCCCACTCGTCCCAGACATGGCTCTTTAGATCAGCCAGACGGTTCGACTTCTTCTGCCATATCCACAGCATCTCATCAGTCGCCAGCTTTATGGCCGTCGGTCTCAGCGTGAGCGCCGGGAACTCCTCTGAAAGGTCGTATCTGTTCACCACTCCGAAGTTCTTTATAGTGTGGGCCGGCGTGCCGTCTTCCCAGTGCGGCCGTACCGGCATGCCTTCTGTGCTGAAGCCATGGTCCAGTATGTCACGGCACATATCCACGAATAACTGATCTGCTCTGCTCATTAGTTTCTTATCACCTGTACTCCCTGCGGAGTGTCCTTGAGTGTTATGCCCATGGCTGCGAGCTGATCTCTTATTTCGTCAGCGTGCGCCCAGTTCTTCTCTTTTCTGGCTGCCTGTCTCTCGTCGATCAGAGCCTGAATATCGTCTCCCAGACCTTCCTCTTCATCCTTACCTCCGAAGAGCCCCAGGACTTCCGTGAGTTCTCTGATCCTGGCGAGCGCCTCCTTTGCGTAGGACTTCGAAGCCCCGTCCTTTACCGTCAGGTTGATCTCGGATACGAGTTCGAAGATCGATGCGATGGCGTCGGCAGTATTGAGATCATCATCCATCGCCTCGATGAACCCGTCTCTGAACCTGTCGAGCGAAGCGAGCTTCGCTGCCTCGTCATCCATCGGCTCGTCCGTTCCGTTTGCCGTCAGGAACTCGAGCGTCTCGATGGCCGTGGCTATCCTCTCATAACCCTGCTTAGACTGCTCCATCAGCAGATCGCTGAAATTGATAGGGCTCCTGTAGTGGCCCGAGAGCAGGAAGAACCTGATGACGTCTCCTGTATATTTCTCTCTGATGTCTCTTACCGTGAAGAAGTTGTTCAGCGACTTCGACATCTTCTTTCCGTCGACGTTTATATATCCGTTGTGCATCCAGTAGCGCGCGAACGGAACTCCGTTGCAGGCCTCCGACTGGGCGATCTCGTTCTCGTGATGCGGGAATGTCAGATCCTGTCCGCCTCCGTGGATGTCGATCGTTTCGCCGAGGTGCTTCTTCGCCATGGTCGAGCACTCGATGTGCCACCCCGGACGTCCCATTCCCCAAGGCGATTCCCACGCGATCTCGGATTCTTCCTTGCGCGCCTTCCAAAGCGCGAAGTCGAGAGGATCCTCTTTGACCTCGCCTATGGCGATGCGTGCGCCGCTTTCGAGGTCGTCTATGTTCTGACCGGAAAGCTTGCCGTACTCAGGGAACTTGCGTGTCGAATAGTAGACATCGCCGTCAGCCTCGTAAGCATAGCCCTTGTCTATAAGGGTCTGCACGAAGTCGATGATCTCAGGGATGTGCTCCGATACCTTAGGGTGGACATCAGCCTTCAGCACGTTCAGAGCTCCGGCGTCATCGAAGTATTCCTTTATATACTTCTCGGACACCTCCGGCGCCGTGATGCCTTCCTCTTTTGCCCTGTTGATGATCTTGTCATCGACATCGGTGAAGTTCTGCACGAACTTGACATCATAGCCTCTGTATTTGAAATACCTTCTGAGCGTGTCGAACACGACAAACGGCCTGGCGTTTCCGATGTGGAAAAAGTTGTAGACCGTAGGTCCGCAGACATACATCCTTACCTTGCCCGGCTCAATAGGTACGAATTCTTCTTTTCTGTTCGTAAGTGTATTGTAGACTTGCATGTTGATCCTTTCCTCAATTGTTCAGATTTGTATATTCTATCGAAGGAGCCCTGCCGACGGAGATCAATGGTTTCTACCCTACGGCAACGCCGTATGTTCTGTAGAAACCATTATACACCAAGTACAGCTCCTAAACACCCCATCAGCAGCAGCACGAATATCGGTGATTTTTTATATCTGACCATCAGCACCACTGTCAATGCCAGCAGCACCAGTGATACGATGTCGACCGGCAGGCCGAAGAGCCCCGCCGCGAAGCCCTGCGTCATGTCGACACCCAGCTTTGCAAGAAGCCCTCTTCCGAGCCGTCCCTCGCCTGCTACCGCCGGAGCGATCAGCATCACCGCCGCGGCTCCGATGAGACCTATGGTAGCGGGTCTTATCCCGCTCAGGGCCCCGTTCACCCACTTGCTGTCTTTGAAGCGGGTTATCATGCGCACGACTACGCTCATTATTATGAATTCAGGCAACACCACCCCGAGCGTTGCGACAGCGGCCCCTCCTATCCCGGCAGCTATATATCCGACATATGTCGCCGTATTGACCGCGAGCGGTCCCGGCGTTATCTGGGATATAGCCACTATGTTGGCGAACATCTCCCGGCTCATGGACATGAACGGCTGGATGCTGTCGTATATGAGCCTGACTATCGCAAGGCCTCCTCCGAAGCCCAGAAGACCGACTTTTGCAAAGGCGGCGAAGAGTCTGAGATATATCATTCTCCGTCACCTCCCCCGTCTTTTTCTTTCTCTTCTGCCTCCGCGGCCGCGACCGCTTTACTGCCTCCGGCGAATGTCGCTATGATGCCGATCACTATGAAGAGCAGTATGACGTATGCAGTGTTGATATCGAAGACAGCGATGAGCACGAAGGCAAGCACTGCCGCTGCTGCTGTCCATTTGTCCTTTATTACCTTAGGCGCAAGCTGGATGACGGCTACGACAACGAGGCCAAGAGCTGCCACCCTGAACCCCGCCATAGCGCCCTGCACGTACGGGTTATCGCTTATCGCAGTCAGGAACCTCGCGATGATCAGTATCATCAGAAAAGACGGCGTCACGACCGCGAACGTGGATACTACGGAGCCTGCAAGCCCTTTCTTTTTATATCCCACATACGTGGCCATGTTCACCGCTATTACTCCGGGCAGTCCCTGGCAGACAGCCACGGCATCCACGAATTCCTCCTCCGTGAACCACTTCTTTTCATAGATGAGTGAATTCTGGAGGAGCGGAAGCATCGCGATGCCGCCGCCTACAGTAAAGGCGCCCAGCTTGAAAAACACCCAGAACAGTTCGATCAGCACATTCATACCGTCCTATTGTAACACAAAAGAAAGAAGATTCGACATCGCGGTTCCATATACAGACACGGCTGGCCGCAAATAAAAAAACTGCGGAAACAGGATGCTTCCGCAGCTTTCAGTTTTATTATCTCAGACTAGTGAGCGTTCAGTGTCTCTTCCGGAAGATTTTTGAAGAGATATCTGCCGTCTCCCTCGAGATCGACGAGCGCCTTTGCCTTCGCGATCGCATCTTCAGCGCTCAGCACTTCGTGATCGTCCTCACGGCGGAGCTTGTACTCGACCTTGCCCTCGCCGGCGAGCTTTCTCGAGCTTCTTCTCGATATCGTAAGCGAGATTGAGCTGGGTCTCGTCCTGAGACTTGATGACCGTCACTATGACGTGGTAAGGAGCTACCGACAGAGGCCAGATGATGCCCTTATCATCGTGATGCTGCTCAACTACAGCCTGCATGGTCCTCGAAACTCCGACGCCGTAGCAGCCCATCCAGTAAGGATGATCCTCGCCGTTCTCGTCCTTGAACGTTGCGTTCATGGACTCCGAGTACTTGAGTCCCAGCTTGAAGATCTGGCCGACCTCGATGCCGCGTCTGAACTTGACCGGCTTTCCGCAGTGCGGGCAAGGGTCTCCTTCCTGGAGTTCCTTGATGTCCGTAACGATGTCTCCCTTGTAGTCTCTGCCGTAGCATACGCCGAGCATGTGGTGGTCTTCCTTGTTGGCGCCCGCGCACATGTTGACGGTGCCTACGAGCTCGGAGTCGACTACGACGATGCAGTTCTTGAGCCCGACAGGACCCGTGAATCCGGCAACGCTTCCTGTGACAGGTCCTGTAACGTCTTCATCTGCGAACTCGATGTAGTGAGCCGGGATGTCGAGAGCGTTGACGAGCTTCGTCATATTGAGCTGCCTGTCTCCTCTTACGAAGCAGACTACGTTGTCCTTAGGGTTGAGGTCAGTGTCATATGTCGTGAACATCAGAGCCTTGATCGACTTCTCGACCGGGAGCTTGAGGTAGTTGCACACGTCCTCGATGGTCTTTGTGCCCGGTGTGAACACGACCTCTGTAGGCTGCATCTCTTCCTTTACAGGAGCCTCATCGCTGCACTCTGCTCTTTCGACTGTGGCAGCCATTCCGCATTCGTCGCAGTAGAGGATATCTGATTCTCCCCAGTCTGAGAGAGCCGAGAACTCATGCGACTTGCTGCCGCCGATAGGGCCGTTGTCAGCCTCTACGATCCTGTAGTCGAGCCCGCAGCGGGCGAAAATCTTCTCGTATGCGTGATACTGTCTCATGTACGCGATGTGCAGATCCTCTTCTGTCGCATCGAATGAATATGCATCCTTCATGAGGAATTCTCTCGTTCTCAGGAGTCCGTATCTCGGACGCGACTCATCCCTGTACTTGTACTGGATATGGTAGAGAGAGAACGGAAGCTCCTTGTACGACGACCACTCCCTGCGGACGAAGTCAGTGAACATCTCCTCGCATGTAGGGTTCAGTATGAAATCGTTGCCGTTACGGTCCTTGATCCTCCACAGTTCAGGGCCGTAAGCGTACCATCTGCCCGTCTCCTGCCAGAGTTCGGCCGGATTGACATGAGGCATATATACCTCCTGGCAGTCGATGTAGTCCATCTCTTCTCTTACTATCTGCTCTACCTTTCTCAGTACTCTGTATCCCAGTTTCGGATACATGTACAGTCCTGCAGCCTCCTGCCTGATCATGTTGGCTCTTACGAGCAGCTTGTGGCTGTCGAGCACTGCATCGGATGGTGCCTCTCTTAAAGTCTTGAGGTGCGTCTTGGATAATCTCATTTTTAAAAACTCCCTTCTATCGAAACAGCGGCCATGGCGGCTATGCCTTCGCCCCTGCCGGTGAACCCGAGTCCCTCTTCGGTCGTTGCCTTCACGTTGACGGCCGATTCAGGTATCCCGAGCACCTTCGAAACGTTCAGTGTCATCTGTTCTATATACGGTGCGAGCTTCGGCGCCTGGGCTATGATCGTGATGTCCGCGTTGTTGATCTTGACCTCGCCCAGCATCCTTCTGACTTCTGCCAGAAGCTTCATCGAATCCGCTCCTTTGTATTTGTCGTCTGTGTCCGGAAAATGTCTGCCTATGTCTCCGAGTCCTGCAGCCCCGAGCAGCGCGTCCATCAGAGCGTGTGTCGCCACATCCGCGTCCGAATGGCCGTCCAGCCCGAGCTTGTTGGGGATCGGGGTCCCGCAGAGTATGAGAGCTCTCCCCGGGACAAGGCGGTGGACATCATATCCGGTACCGACTCTGGTACCCATGTGAATATCCTCCAGGTGTGTGATCTTGTTGTTTGCGGCGGATCCTTCGACCAGGGCTACCCTGAGCCCCGCGTACTCGGCGATGGAAGCGTCGTCAGTCGACGCGTATCCGTTCCTGTCCGCCTCAGCGTATGCCGCATTGATGTCGGAGAGTCTGAACGACTGCGGAGTCTGCGCCCTGAAGACCAGATCTCTCCTGACAACATCAGTGTTCATTATAGGGTATGTCATTGCTTCTTTCAATGGCAAAGCTCCGTCATATCCGCTTTTTTCTATATTGATCATGCGGATCGAGTCGGATGCCGGTATGGCCGTGCA
>CACYHM010000120.1 GCA_902774195.1 uncultured Eubacteriales bacterium | reverse complement strand
TATCCCATATCTCATAAGCATGGAGTGACAGATAAATGGTCAAGTTTTCTGAAATGAAATATGAAAGACCTGACATGGACGCAGTGAAAGCCCGGATCGCCAGACTTGTCACTGCGTTCAGAGCATGCGGGTCCTATGAGGATGCAAAAGAGCTCTTTCTCGAGAAAGACCGCCTTGAAAGGCATGTCGATTCGATGGCGACTCTCTCGAACATCCGCCACTCGATAGATACAGGAGATGAGTTCTACGATGGTGAGGCGGACTTCTGGGACAGCACCATGCCTGAACTCGAGGATTCTTATCACAGCTGGACGCTGGCGCTTCTTGATTCTCCGTACCGTGAAGAACTCGCAGAGGAATTCGGCGAGGTCGTTTTCACAAACGCAGAGATAGAAAAAAAGAGCTTCGATCCTTCGATCGTGCCTCTTATGCAGGAGGAGAATGCTCTGACAACGGAGTACAGCAAGCTCCTGGCGGGAGCTCAGATACCTTTTCGCGGCAAGGTCTACACGATAGCCCAGCTCGGAAAGCTCAAGACTGACGCGGACGATGAGCTCAGGCTCGATGCATGGAAGACCGAGGGAAGCTGGTATAAAGACAATCAGGCAAAGCTCGATGAGATATATGACAGGCTCGTGAGGCTGCGTTATGAGATGAGCCGGAAGCTCGGTCTCAGGGATGCAGTAGAACTCGGATACTGCCGCATGATGCGAAACTGCTACGACAGAGATGACGTGGAGAGGTTCCGCGAAGCTGTTGTGAAATATCTGGTGCCGCTTGCGGATTCCGTCAAACGCGCCCAGGCAGAGCGCATCGGGGTCTCATACCCTATGAGCTTCGCAGACGCTGCCCTGGAATTCAGAAATGGGAATCCGGTGCCGGCAGGGACTGCGGATGACATTCTCGAAGCCGGACGGAGATTCTACGATTCCCTGTCGCCTGAGACGAGCGAGTTCTTCAGGATGATGCTCGAAGGCGAGCGCATGGACGTACTTGCCAAGGAGGGCAAGAGGGGAGGCGGCTTCTGCACAGCCATATACGATTACGATACGCCGTTCATATTCGCCAACTTCAACGGCACTGCCGGCGATGTTGAGACGGTCACTCACGAGGCGGGGCATGCATTTGCCGACTGGATCAACAGAAAGCGCGTGCCTTTATCGACTGTGTGGCCGACTCTCGAGGGCTGCGAGGTCCATTCGATGAGCATGGAATTCTTTGCAGAGAAGAGCGCAGAGGATTTTTTCGGGAAGGACAGCAGAAAGTTCCTGTACAGTCATCTTGCGGGAGCGCTCACGTTCATCCCTTACGGTACGATGGTCGACCACTTCCAGCACATCGTATACGAGCATCCGGATATGACGCCTGCCGGAAGGCATGCGGAGTGGAAGAGGCTGCTCGGCATATACATGCCGTGGCTCAGGCTCGACGGAGAGATACCGTTCTATGCCGAGGGAATGGGCTGGCAGAGACAGCACCACATCTACGTGTCGCCGTTCTATTACATAGATTACTGCCTGGCGCAGACTGTCGCGCTCGGGTTCTGGAAGATGATACAGGAAGATCCTGATGCGGCGTGGGAACGCTACATGGCCTACACCGTGCAGGGCGGCTCTGATGTGTTCACGAGGCTGCTCGAAAAAGCAGGGCTCGGAAGCCCGTTCGACGGGGAGACGCTTCGCGGAGTATGCGAAAAAGCCCGGGAATGGCTCGCGGCATACGACATCAAATGATATGGAGAGGATATATGGTCAGGAAATATAAAAAATACAGCTTATTGATCGGACTGATATTTACCATTGCTTCAGCCCTTGCCTGTGTGGGCCTGAGCTGGCTGTTCTTCCTGGATGAAGAGATCTACGCAAGAATGGTGGATTCTTTGTTCGACTGCGGCATAGACGCGATGGGCGCATTCACATGCGCAGCGCTGTACTACGGAACCATGAAGCAGGAGGGAGAGGGAAGCAGGGCGTTCAGGACACTGAACGTTATGGTAAGCGCCGGATTTCTGGTGAATGTGCTGATGTATTTCACACTCGGAGTGCCGGAATTGCGGGTTGTCAACTTCACTATGGTCATGTTCAGCAAACTGATAGACCTTGTGATGATCTTCCACTTCTACCAGTACGTAAAAGTCACACTCGGCTTCGAAGGCAGGCTTGCAGACCTGGCGGACAAAGGGATCCCTGTTCTGCTTTCGCTTGAGACTCTTGTGATACTGTCCAATATTTTCTATCCGGTAACGTTCATTGTAGGTCCTGCCGGAGAGTATAAGACTACAGGCGCTTCCACGCTGGAGGACATATACCTTATCCTGACATCGGTTGTCGCGACTATACTCATAATCAGAAGTTCCAGCCCGCGCAGCCAGAAAGCGGCGGCTCTGACGTTCATATTCCTGCCGCTGATCAATTATGCTCTGACTTTCGGAGAGTTCGGCAATGCATCCCAGTACGGGATGGTCCTGATGTCGCTGATCATAATGTACTGCGTCATATTCAACGACAAGACCGCAAAACTGGCGTCGACACAGACAGAGCTCAACATGGCTACGGAGATCCAGGCGAGCATGCTCCCTTCGATATTTCCGGCATTCCCGAACAGAGAGGAGTTCGATCTCTATGCCAGCATGGATCCTGCAAAGGAAGTCGGCGGTGATTTCTACGATTTCTTCATGATCGACGATGATCACCTCGGTATCGTCTGCGCTGATGTAAGCGGAAAGGGTGTGCCGGCTGCGCTCTTCATGATGATATCCAAGACCGTTGTACAGAACTATGCAAAGCTGGGGATAAGCGCTGGCGAGGCCCTTACAAAGGCGAATGCTGCGCTCTGCGCCCAGAACAAGATGCAGATGTTCGTGACGACATGGATAGGCATCCTGGAACTGTCTACCGGCAGACTGGACTGCTCCAGCGCGGGCCATGAGTACCCGGCGCTCTGCCATGACGGAAAGTTCGAGCTGTTCAGAGACAGACACGGACTCGTTCTCGGAGGCATGGAAGGCGCGGTATACAGGGATTACGAGATAATGCTCGGAAAGGGAGACAAGATATTTGTCTATACAGACGGCGTGCCTGAGGCAACGAATGCAAGCCTGGAGATGTACGGTACGGACCGGATGATCGAGGCTCTCAATACCGATGCGGGAGCGGAGCCGAAGGAGATACTCAGGATCGTCCGCGCGTCGGTAGACGAGTTTGTAGGCAGCGCCGAGCAGTTTGACGACCTGACGATGGTCTGTCTTGAATACAGGGGTACAGAGGGAACGAAAACAGCTGAAGATACAGAGGAGGTATCTGCATGAAGATCACAAGTTTTTACCCGATGATAGCTACCGGAGATGCTGACAGCATCGTGAAGCTTTTCGATGAGATGGGTTTTGAGATCCGTCATGACGTATACGGAACGACCGAAACCGACTACAGGGTGGTCGTCATGCAGGATGCGGACGGGCACAGGATCGATATAGCTGAAGCAGAGACTGTATCCGAAAAGGACAGGACCTTTATCAGGATGAACGTCGATGACTTTGAAGAGGCATATGAAATGCTCACTCAGCACGGATACGTGAATACAAGGGGTGACAGGAGGGTAAGGACCGGCAGCGCCGTAGAGGCGACGATGGTATCTCCGTCAGGGCATATCATCAGTCTGATACAGCATGTCTGAAAACACCCTTAAGAGGATAGTTATGGAGGATCTGAGGAATGAGTAACAGCAACAGAACAGCCGGCAGAGTCATGCTGGAGGCGTTCGAAGAAAACAAAGACAGGATCGCTATAAGAAGAAGCAGCGGATTTCCGCAGATCACCTACGGCGAATTGCTGGACCGGGCCGGCAGGGTGGCTTCATTCCTTGAAGAAAAAGGGATAGAACCCGGAAAGGGAAAGAGGGTCGCCATATGCATGGGCCGCAACCCGGAATATGTGGTCTCCTTCATGAGCTGCCTTATCTTCGGATATGCTGCTGTCCTGTTCGATTCGGAATATCCTGAAAGCAGAAGAGAATTCATCATCAGGCACTCCTCTCCGGAGTTCATCCTTGATGAAGAGAGCTACTCCCTGGCGATGGAATGCTCACCGGCTTATCCGGATGATGCTCCTGATGAGGATACCGAGGCTGTCATCGTGTATACATCCGGATCGACGGGCGATCCTAAAGGCATCGTCCATTCACAGCTGAGCTGCGGTATGGGGATACTGAACCTGAAGGATGTGATCGGGCTGACTCCGGATGATGTATACGGCTCGACCGCAAGGTTCACGTTTGCTGCTCACTGCTTCGACCTGCTGCTGCCGCTGTATTCAGGCTGTTCCGTATGCCTGGTGCCAATGGAAGTGCTGAGGGATCCGCACATGATGGCACTGTACTGCAAGAATCATGAGATAACAGCTACATTCATGCCGCCTTCACT
>CACYHM010000119.1 GCA_902774195.1 uncultured Eubacteriales bacterium | reverse complement strand
CTGGGATTCAGGATAGTCCTGAGCCCGCCGACGAACAAGGACATGTACCAGAACGGGATGGACACGATATCCTCGGACACAGCGTGCTACCCGGCCAAAGTCGTTCACGGCCATATAAAGTGGCTGGTAGAAAACGGGGTAAAGAGGATATTCTATCCGTCGATAAACTACGAGGCTGTAGAAGACAAGACAGCGCCGAATCACTATAACTGTCCGGTCGTTGCGACATATCCGGAAGTCATAGACAAGAACATGGCGGATTATTTCTACGATAACGACGTGGAGTTCTACCATCCGTTCGTGCCGTACGACAACGATGAAAGATTCGTCCGCGAGATGACGAAGTTCTTCTGCGGCACACGGCAGGTCGATGTCAGCAATGCCGAGAACGTGGTCGAAAGCTACCATCTCGGCAGGGACGACCGTGAATACAGCCTTTTCGACCTTGATACTGATACCACGGAGATAACGCACGCCCTCGCAGCGGGCAGAAAAGCCCAGAAGGAATACAGAAGCAGGGTCGCTAAAGCCGGCAATGACGCTATCAGATACATGAGAGATCACGGCAGAAAGGGGATAATCCTTTCCGGAAGGCCTTATCATGTGGATCCTGAGATCAACCACGGCATAGACGATCTTATCACGCAGCAGGGAATGGTCGTTCTTTCGGAGGATTCTGTCAGCTGGAAGATAAGCACTGCAAGGCCTGTGCGCATCCTCGACCAGTGGGTATATCACTCAAGGCTGTACAAGGCCGCTATCTTTGCCGGACAGAATGACGATATAGAGGTGATACAGCTCAACTCATTTGGCTGCGGACTTGACGCTGTGACCACCGACGAGGTCGACGAACTGCTCCAGCAGAACAACAAGCTCTATACGGTCCTGAAGATAGACGAGGGAGCGAATCTCGGCGCTGCAAAGATCAGGATCAGATCGCTCAAGGCGGCTCTCGACGAAAGGGAAAAGCTGGGAACTAAACCTAACAGGATAAACATCCCTTACGTCCGGAAGATATTCACCAAAAAGATGCGCATGGACGGATATACGCTCCTGATACCGCAGATGTCTCCTCTGCACTTCCAGTATTTCGAGCCTATCCTGCGCAAGGCAGGATATAACGGCATACTGCTTCCTGCGGTCACAAAGGAATCCGAAGAGGAAGGACTCAGATACGTCAACAATGATGCATGCTATCCTACTATAGTCACGCTCGGCCAGATCATATATGCCCTGAAATCAGGCGAGTATGATCTGGATAAGACGGCGGTGTTCATGTCGCAGACAGGAGGCGGATGCAGGGCGAGCAACTACGTGGCTCTTCTGAGAAAGGCTCTCAAGGACCTCGGCATGGAACAGGTGCCTGTCATATCGTTCAACATGGTAGGTCTAGAAAAGAATCCGGGCTTCAAGCTCACGGTCGGCCTTCTCAGAAAGATGGTGTTCGCATCGCTGTACGGCGATCTGATGATGAAGTGCCTTTACAGGGTAAGGCCGTACGAGATCGAAAAGGGATCGGCGCAGGCCCTGATGGATTCGTGGTTCGACCGTATAATCGATAACTGCACGGATCTCAGCAGAAAGACTTTCGTCAGGAATCTTAATGCCATAGTCTCCGATTTCGATGATCTTCCGATACACGAGGACATCGTCAAGCCGAGAGTGGGCGTTGTCGGCGAGATACTTGTCAAGTACCATCCGAACGCTAACAACAACCTCGTCGAGACCATCGAGGAGGAGGGAGGAGAAGCCGTCGTTCCGTCGTTCATCGACTTCTTCGAATACGGGTTCCTCAACAAGATATATAACTACAACAACCTGTCCGGCACATATAAGGACATGATAATAAACCGCGCCGGCATTGAATTCATCGAACATTACAGAAAGTATGTCAGAGATGCCTGTGCGAAGAGCAGAAGATTCACGCCTGATCATAAGATCGAAGAGACTGCGGCAAACGCCGAGCGCTTCATATCGGTAGGCAATCAGTGCGGCGAAGGCTGGCTCCTGACCGGCGAAATGGTCGATCTGATAGACGACGGAGTCAAGAACATACTCTGTCTGCAGCCTTTTGCCTGCCTGCCTAACCATGTAGCCGGCAAAGGCATGCTCAAGGCTCTGCGGCAGTACGATGAAAAAGCGAACATCGTTGCGATCGACTACGATCCGGGAGCTTCTACTGTAAACCAGCTGAACCGTATCAAGCTGATGATGTCGACGGCATTCAAGAATCTTGAAGATACGGATGCATAGTAGTATTATTTAGATGTAAACTGAACAAATATCATATAAAGGAGGTGGCTGCCAATGGGCAGGCATGGAACCATAGCAAACAGGAAATCAGCACAGGATTCGAAAAGATCCGCGATGTTCACCAAGTATTCGAGGCAGATCATCGTGGCGGCAAAAGCCGGTGGGGATCCGGAATTCAACCCTTCGCTAAGAGTCGCGATCGACAAGGCAAAATCCATAGGAATGCCTAACGATAACATCAACAGAGCGATCAAGAAGGGTACCGGAGAGCTTGGCGGCGAGTCGTACGAAGAACTTCAGTTTGAGGGATACGGGCCAAGCGGAGTAGCCGTCATAGTCGAGGCTCTTACGGACAACAAGAACAGAACAGCTTCCTTCGTAAGATCCGTCTTTGACAAGAACGGAGGGAACCTCGGCACACCGGGATGCGTATCGTATATGTTCAGCCGCAAGGGCGTTGTCGTCATCGACTCAGAAGGCCTCGACGAGGATGAAGTCATGATGGTGGCTCTCGATGCCGGCGCTGACGACATGATCGTAAACGAGGACAACTTCGAGATCAGGACTGAGCCGTCGGTCTTCAACGATGTGCATCAGGCCATCAAGGATGCAGGCTACGAGATCTTCGAAGCAGAGATAGAGCAGATCCCGTCGATGGAGGCAAATGTCACTGACGAAGCTGCTGTCAAATCGCTCACGAAACTCATAACAAGCCTCGAGGACAACGATGACGTCCAGAAGGTATACTTCAACTGCGATCTCGAACTCGACTGATAAGCAAGTCCTGGAATATGCGTTAAAGTCTTCATAATTGAACCTACACATACTTAAAGGGATTCCGATGCGGAAGCATTATGTAAAGCCTCCAAAGGGTGGACTACAGAAGCCAGGCTCAGGAAGTACCCACCTTATCGTAAACGATAGGGCGTCAATTAAAGGCTTGACGGTATTTCGGGATTTTTTTGATAAGAAAAATGAACAGAGAACAAAAAGAAAAACAGATCAGAAAAGAAGCAAAATACACCCTCATATTATTTGCATTATGCTTTGTGTGGAACGTCGCATTCGCATACGGCCTGTCCGGTACGGGCCTGAGGCTGTTCGGACTTCCGCTGTGGTGGGTTATAAGCACCCCGGGCATGTTCGTGATAGCGCTTGCAGGAGTAGCTTTTTTACTGAAGAGCGTCTTCAGGGATTTCAGCCTTGATGATGAGGAAGGAGGCAGCGATGAGTAAGAACGCTGCCGTACTTTTCATTCTTGTGGCTTATCTTCTGATAAACCTGTACCTCGGTATCAGTGCAAGCCGGAGATCCGCAAAAGAGAATGCGTCAAGCGGATTCCTTTCAAATTATTTTGCAGGCTCGAGAAGCATGGGAGGCGTCGTCCTCGCGATGACTCTTGTCGCGACATATACGAGCGCAAGTTCATTTCTGGGCGGACCGGGACTTGCTTCGAGCTTCGGCATGACATGGTCGTGGGTAGCCGGAGTGCAGATAGGCGCAACATTCCTTACGCTCGGAGTGCTCGGAAAAAAATTCGCAATGATAGCAAGGAGGACTAATGCTGTCACTATAAATGATTACCTCAGGGCGCGTTATGATTCTCCTGCGGTAGTGATAATATGCGGGATAGCGATGGTCGTATTCTTTACGACGCAGATGATCGCACAGTTCATAGGCGGTGCGACCCTTCTTCAGAGCGTTACAGGCCTTCCTTACTGGGCAGGTCTTCTGCTTTTCGGTGCAGTAGTAGTGATCTATACCTCGGTAGGAGGCTTCAAGGCGGTAGTCACCACTGACACGATACAGGGCATCGTCATGACCGCAGGCACATTCCTTCTGCTGTTCTTTATCATAAGAGCGGGCGGCGGAATGGACAGTATAGTATCGTCTCTCGATGCAGGAAACCCGGGATGGGATCTCATGGGCAAGGGCTCATACGGAACCGAAATACCGGCACTCAGGCCGGGAGCTCTGATATCTTTCTGGGTGCTCGTCGGAGTGGCCGTGCTGGGACTTCCTCAGACCGCTGTAAGGTGCATGGCATTCAGGGACACAAAGTCCATGCACAGAGCTATGATATACGGAACGGCTGTTATCGGCGTCCTCATGATAGGCATGCACCTTGCCGGCACACTTGCTTTTCCTCTTCTTCCTGAAGGCGGACTTGAAAG
>CACYHM010000118.1 GCA_902774195.1 uncultured Eubacteriales bacterium | reverse complement strand
AAGATCTCGGAAAGTGCCGGATCCTTTTCGGAGCAGTCGGCGAGCTTGCCCGGAAGGGAAGTCGTCTCGAGCACCGATGTCTTTCTGGTGATCTCTCTGGCCTTGCGCGCGGCTTCTCTGGCGCGCTGAGCCTTGAGGCACTTGTCGATGATGACCTTGGCCTGCTTAGGGTTCTCTTCGAGGAAGTAGGTGAGCTGCTCCGTCGTGTTGGTCTCTACGAAGCCCTTGACTTCGGCGTTGCCGAGCTTGGCCTTCGTCTGTCCCTCGAACTGCGGGTTCGTCAGCTTGACCGACACGATCGCGGTCAGTCCTTCACGCACGTCATCGCCCTGAAGAGCGTCCTCGTTCTCCTTGATGAACTTGTTGCGCTTCGCGTAGTCGTTTATCGTCCTTGTCAGCGAGGACTTGAAGCCCACTTCGTGGAATCCGCCCTCGTTGGTGTGGATGTTGTTCGCGAACGAGAGGATGTTCTCGCTGTAGCGGTCGGTGTACTGCAGCGCCACCTCGACGGAATAGCCCTTCTTCTCCGCTTCGTAGTAGAAGATGGTAGGGTTGATCACGTCCTTGTTGTTGTTGAGGTAGGCGACGAACTCCTTGATGCCGCCCTCGAAGCAGAAGTGGTCCTTCGTCTGAGGGCTCGTCCTCTTGTCGATGAGGTCGATCGTCAGGCCCTTGTTCAGGAAGGCCATCTCGCGGAGCCTCCTCTGGAGAGTTCCGTAGTCGTACACTGTCTCGTCGAAGATCTCAGGGTCCGGCCAGAACTGTGTATGCGAGCCGGTCTTGCCGGTCTTGTACTCGCCTACGACCTTGAGCTCTGTCGAGCGCTCGCCTTTGAAGTACTCCTGCTCGTAGATCTTGTGGTCGCGCCTGACCTGGACGATCATGTGCGTCGAGAGCGCGTTGACTACCGACGCGCCGACTCCGTGGAGTCCGCCCGAGACCTTGTATCCTCCGCCGCCGAACTTGCCGCCGGCGTGCAGCTGGGTGTGGATGACCTCGACCGCCGAGTTGTCCGGCTCTATGGTGACTGTGATGTTCTTGCAGTAGCCGGCAAGCGCTTCGTCGACCGAGTTGTCCACGATCTCGTATACGAGGTGATGGAGTCCTGCAGGGCCGGTACTTCCGATGTACATTCCCGGCCTTAGTCTGACCGGTTTGAGACCTTCGAGTACCTCTATCTGACTCGCGCCGTATTCCTGTTTTTCTGCCATTCGTTCGTTCCTTTTCTTTCTTTTAAGGTGATATTGTCTGAGTCCGTTTTCGAATGCGAAAGTACAATCTGCGTCCAGGATCACTGTATGCCTTGGAACTGCTGGCTCGCACTAAAAAACGGGCATTGCATCCCATTGATTTTACGCCCGAATTTTACCATATAAGCGATTTTTTTGCAAGTTATTCCACAATATCTTGTATTTTCAAAAAATCCCCTTAAATCGAAAATTTTCGCCCCGGATCCGGCATTTGTTCCCCGAAAAACCCGTCCCGGCGTTTTCTTCCGGACCGCAAAAATACAAGAATCTAGTCGAACGATTCATGCATATAGTCCGAGATGCTTTTGAAGTCGACGGTGATCCTCCCTTCCGAGATGCCGAGCGGTATCTGATCATCGAAACTGTATACTGCCGGGGGAACGCCTTTCCCGAACTCATATACACAGACTTCCTCTTCGGATATATCGATTATCCAGTACTCCCTGACTCCGGACTGCCAGTATTTGTTCAGCTTTCTGCCTCTGTCGTACTTTTCGGTAGAAGGAGACAGTACTTCCGCGACGAAGTCCGGTGCTCCCTTGATCATTTCGCCTTCTTTATACTTTTTCTTATCACATACGATGAAGACGTCCGGAATGTATCCGTTCCTGTCATCAGCCATATCAGGCTGTACGCTTGCCGGCGCTATAAAAGCCCGGCATTCTTTATGTCCTTTTTCCTCTGATCTCAGAGTGCTTCTGAGTTCTGCATACAATTCTCCTGCTATGAACTGATGCTTTGTGGTAGGGGTGTTCCTGTCATACAGTCTGCCGTCGATCAGCTCCATATGCAGCCCGTCCGGAAGATCAAGCCAGTCCTGCACTGTATATTCCCCCTGCTTTTTCCATGACAGGACCTTCTCTATCTGTCCTTTGTACCCGTCCTCCGGTGTTTCCGGATTGTATTCCTGAAGAGCTGCGCCTTCCGACACTCTGCCGGAATAGTCCAGTGAAAGATTCTCCGAGATATCTTTATATATGGAAGTTTCTTTGCGCGAATGGATTTCCGGGAATAGTACGCAATGCAGGCTCTGCAGTGTGTTGTAACGCGGCTTTGCCGTCTGGCGTCCGAAGATCTTGTTCACTGTGCTGAGCGGTACCCCGGACTTTTCGGATATCATCTCGTTCGTGTATCCGAGTTCGTTCTTTCTTTCTATCAATTCTTCTATGATCTTCATGCTTCGCCTCCTGCTGTCCATATTATATCCATTTAATAGCCATTTGTCAAATGCTGTCCATATTATGACCGTATCCGGACACTGGAAAAGGAACGGAATCCAAATATTCGGCACAGCCTGGCTGGCGGCGTCTGCTGCAAACGCTTTTCAAAAGTGTCTTGTTATTGATACATGTGGTGCAATATACTGATACGCAAATGGGTAACGATATAACGATGCAGACAAGTGAATTCGATACCAGGGAGGTCAACCGCAAAATAGCGAGGATCGCTTCACCGATAGCCGTTCAGGGCGTGGTGACCGCGACGCTCACGATGGTGGACAATCTCATGGTGGGCATGCTCGGTGAAACGGAGCTTGCGGCGGTAGGTGTCGCAGGCCAGATCTTCATGGTCCACTATCTTATACTGTTCGGATTCGTGAGCGGGACCGCTACCTTCATGGCGCAGTTCTACGGCACGCGCGACATGGCGAACATACGTAAGGTCATTGGCTTTGCGATAAGCGTGATGGCGGCTCTGGGAGTCGTATTCTTCCTGCTGGCCAACTTCTGCACCGCCGGCATCATCTCGATCTATTCAAAGGATCCGCTGGTGCAGGTCCTCGCGGTAAAATATGTGAAGATCAACAGCTGGTCGTTCCTCCTGCTCGCGTTTGCGGTCCCGATGGAGATGGCATTCAAATCGACCCAGCAGGTCAGGCTGCCGATGATCATCAGCATTGTCGTCTTTTCGAGCAATACCCTGATCAACTACATCCTTATTTTCGGTAAGCTCGGCTTCCCGAAGCTGGGAGTTGTCGGCGCGGCTATCGGCACGGTCTCCGCGAGAGCACTCGAATTCCTGCTCAATCTCTTCTTTTCCACGCGAAAGACGAATACATTCCGCGGGAGCCTTTCGAGCTATTTCGGCTGGGATCCCGAGCTGATTAGAAGGGTTGTCAAGAACGCGACACCGACCACGATAAACGAGTTCGTCTGGAGCCTCGGCCAGACCATGTATGTGGCGGCTTTCAACCGCATCGGAACTGTACCGTATGCAGCTTACCAGGCGGCGAACTCGATATTCAACATATTCAATTTTGCATCGTTCAGCGTGGGGGATGCCTCCCTCATACTGGTGGGGGAGAAGCTCGGGGAAGGTGACCTTCCTTATTCAAAGAAACTGGCCTCGCACCTCATAAAGGTGTGCCTCATCGTCAGCGTCTCATTCGGTATCGCCACGATAGTGCTGGCAAAGCCTTTTACGGGCATCTTCACTCTCTCGGACGAGGGCAGGACTTACATGTTCTACATACTGCTGGTGTTCGGCTTCACCATGCCGATGGACATCTATAACGGCATGATGATAACCGGCATACTGAGAGCTGGAGGGGACACGCGCTTTGCGATGTTCACCGAATGCGGTTCGATATGGCTGATCGCCGTTCCTCTCGCATTCATCTCTGCGCTTGTATGGCACCTTCCGATCCACCTGGCCCTGCTGATGACACGAATCGAGTGCCTGGTGAAGTTCATCATACTCTCGATGCGCTACCTCTCAGGCAAGTGGATGAACAACGTCATACACGATCTGTAAAAAAAGAAATTGGCCAGGGGGTCAGACCCCCTGGCCAGTTTCAGGCATCAATGTATCAATTTATCAGTATTTGTCCACTCTCGTCACGCTGCCGTCCTCTATCCTGAAGAGGGTTCCTCCTCTGAGGGCTCCGATCACCTCTTCATTCAGTTCTGCCGATGTGATGAAAAGCTGCACATCGTCTATCTCGCTTACCAGGAACCTCTGCCTGTCGAGGTCGAGCTCTGACAGCACATCGTCGAGCAGCAGCACCGGCGGCTCTTCCAGCATCTGTCTGGCTATCCTTATCTCGGCAAGCTTTAGCGAGAGGGCGATAGTCCTCTGCTGGCCCTGTGAGCCGTACTTTTTCGCGTCCTTTTCGTTGATGTAGAATTCTATGTCGTCCCGGTGCGGTCCTATACCTGCATATCCATTGTATATATCCTTGTCCCTGTTGTGGAATATCTGTCTGCAAAGTATCTCGCGCCCCTCCGGACCCGTCACGTAGTCGCAGGTTGTCTTGTATTCGATGCGCAGGTCTTCTCTTCCTCCCGAGATCTTGCTCATTATCTCGCCTGCTTCGCTGCTGAGCAGCTCGATGAACTCTTTTCTGTACCTGATGATCTCGTATCCCGCGTCCGCCAGCTGCCTGTCGTAGATGTCCATCATCTCTTCGTTGTATTTGCGGCTGTTGTCGTACGGGTTTTTCTCGCCGGGACCTTTCCCGGCCGCGACGTCATTCAGGCTGATATTGTCCGCACGCGAAAAGGTTTTCTTCCTTATATTGAAGTACCCCTTCAGCAGAGCGTTCTTCTCGCGGAGCGCATCGTTGTACCTTCTGAGCGCGTCGTAATATCCCGGCCGCATCTGCGAAAGCTCGCGGTTTATGAAATTGCGCCGCCTGTCAGGGCTGTCCTTTATGATCCGGAGGTCATCCGGGCTGAAGATGATGACGACCACGTTGTTCAGAAGCTCGGTGGTCCTTCTTATGACCTTGCCGTCTTTTTTTATCATCTTCTTTCCGTCTTTGCGGATCTGTATGTTGATGTTCTTGTCGATATCCTCGCTCGTGATCCAGGTGCTGACACGCCCGGAATCCGCGCCGAACCTGATGAGGTCGGCCGAATTTGAGGTCCGGAACGATTTGGCAAAAGCCGTGAGGTAGATCGCCTCGATGAGATTGGTTTTGCCCTGTGCGTTTTCGCCCACGATGATATTACGGCTCGGATCGAATTCGAGCTCGAGGTTCTTATAGTTTCTGAAGTTTTCGAGTACGATGCTGTTTATCCTCATAGGAGTATTCTACTATCCGCGAGATATGTTTTTCAATGGTCAGGATGGCCTGGGGTCAGACCCCATGGCCGTCTTATTGCTGCCGCGCGCAGCAAACATCTTGCACTGAACGTGACAGTGAGGGAAAGATGTTTGCGACGAGCTTGCGGCTCTGCTTTGGCCA
>CACYHM010000117.1 GCA_902774195.1 uncultured Eubacteriales bacterium | reverse complement strand
CCGTTTTTGTTGTTACATTACACTTAAATCAAAAGGACACACGGAGGTGAGGCATCATGTTCAGACCTAGTCTACGAAAACGATAGCATGATAGGTAAGCTGAAAATGCAGCAGCTTTACATTTTTGAGATTATCTGCACGCAATCTTTACTTTTGCGGCGGCTCTGCACTATAATATGTAAAGATTGGAGGCGAATTTCGGATGTATTCATATAAGAAACTGGAAGGCGCATTAAAAGAAAAAGGGATCAGCAAGACTATGTTGTCTGAGGAGCTAGGGCTTTCTTCGCGTACTGTCGCCAAGATCGCCAAGGGCGAAAAACTGTCCTCAAGGACAGTTCAGAAGATCGCTGATTATCTTGGACTGCCCGCCGATGAGCTCATGAAGGAAGTATCTGACAACAGGATCCTTCAGACGCTTAGGGACGAAAAAGAGGTCAGATTGCCCGGCGGTTTATATCACGAGCTTCAGGTAAGGATGACTTACAATTCAAATCACATCGAGGGGAGCAAGCTTTCAGAAGAACAGACCCGGCTGATCTTTGAAACGAATACCATTGATATAGGCGATGGGATCCCCGTGGACGACATCCTTGAAACAGTGCATCATTTCCGCGCGATCGATTATGTGATCGATAATGCAGAAGCTGTGCTTTCGGAAGATATCATAAAGAAGCTGCATTACATCCTGAAGCATGACACAAAGGATGCAACGCTTTCGTGGTTCGCGGTAGGCGATTATAAAAAGCGCGCAAATGTTGTCGGCGGCAGGGAAACATCAAAGCCGTCCGAAGTGCATAAGAACATGAAAGCTTTGATAGATGAATATAACGAAAAGAAGTGTGTCACAATAGAAGATATCATCGCATTCCATGCAGAGTTCGAATATATCCATCCGTTCCAGGATGGAAACGGCAGAGTCGGACGGCTTGTGGCTCTGAAGGAATGTCTTCGCCATAATGTGATACCGTTTATTATCGAAGATTCTAAAAAAGCATATTACTACAGAGGCCTTGCCGAATGGCGTAATGAAAAGGGCTGGCTCATTGATACTTGTCTGGACGGGCAGGATACATTCGGGAGGCTGCTGGCCATGCTGGAGATCGATAATTAGAATCGACCTGGGCGGATATCGCTCAGACCTGCGGCTGAGTCCGCATTTTTTAGAAGTGTTGAGAATCCAATGGGTAGACCCTGATTCGATCATGGTCGCTTCCACCATGAGGAATTGTCCTGACGAATGACGAGCCATAAGGCGAAGTCAGAGTCATGGAAATTCCTACATTTTTGAAATGCGTTATATAAGAACGGGTCGCCTTTGTTAGTGTATAATTGTATACATATCGGATATAATTCGTGGTATACGATGCAGAAAGGAGAACCAAATAATGGATCTTAAAGGAATGGATTTCAGTAAGCTGAGCCCTGAACTGAGGGCAAAGGCAGAGAAGTGCAAAAGCATGGATGAGCTTCTGGACATTGCAAAAAACGATGGAGTGGAACTGACTGCCGAGCAGCTCGACTATGTCTCCGGCGGCAGCGATTCTTATAGCGACGGCTCGGAAGACTGCAAGAGTTATCGTAACTGTTTCACTGAATAAACAGACATTCTTATTGGATTCGTGGTAAACAATACAGAAAGGGGATACAAATAATGGATCTTAAAGGAATGGACTTCAGCAATCTGAGCCCTGAACTGAAGGCAAAGGCAGAGAAGTGCAAAAGCATGGATGAGCTTCTGGCCCTTGCAAAAAGCGAGGGGATAGAGCTGACTGCCGAGCAGCTCGATTATATTTCAGGCGGCGGCGATAACTGTTACGATGGCTGCCCGGATGACCATTGCCGGAGGAACGATATATAAGACAGAATTCAAAATGCAGACATCGACAGCAAAGGAGGCCGGCTGGCGCCTTTCAGGATATAATATAAGCACTGACGCACCGGAAGGAGAAGGCAGGATCATCGCCAATCTGTATACCGGCAGCATTGCCGTGTACAGCGTGCTGGAATGCTATCTTCTGTCGGTATTCGAGCGTCTTGACGAAGATCATCCCATGATAAAGCTCTTCGCAGAGCGCGGGCTGATCGTAAACTGCGATGAGCTGGCGGCGATCGATGCTGCCGGGCGCATGAGCAGCGGGGCTGCAGGTCCTGTCAGTCTCACGATCTGCCCTACGATGGGCTGCAATTTCGACTGCCCGTATTGTTTTGAACAGCACGGACAGGGGCTGATGAGCATAGAAGTGCAGGATGATGTCGTAAAGCTTGCCGGGCGTCTGCTTGAAGTCAGCAGAGCGCGAAAACTGAATGTGAGCTGGTTCGGAGGAGAACCTCTGACAGCGCCGGATGTCATCGGATCGCTCTCTGCCAGGCTGATCGCGCTTGCCGAAGAGCATGGCGCAGAATACAGTGCGAGCATCACCACCAACGGATATCTGATGACGGAAGAAAACATCGCTATGCTCGAAAAGGCGAAAGTCTCCTCTGCTCAGGTGACGCTGGACGGCATAGGAGAGGCGCACGACAGGACACGTCATCTGGCCGGAGGCGGAGGGACCTTCAGGGTGATCACAGAAAACCTGCGTTCACGCCGCATACCCTTCAATGTCACCATACGCCATAATGTCAGTGCCGACAACGCCTCCGAGGCTGAGAAGCTCCGCGCATTTGTCAAAGAACTCGCGAAAGAAAGCGGGAACCATATCGGCTTTGCTCCGGCTCTGCTGAGAGACAGCGCGGCGGCAGCCGAGCGAAAAACGGAACTTCATCTTCTGGAGGGCGATGAAGCCGCCGAGGTCGACGCGGCCTGGGTCTGCCACGCATCTTCTGTCTCAAGACCGCTTTTCTGCGGAGCTCAGAGGCTTTGGTCCGTGTGCATAGACGACAAGGGCAGGCTGTATAAGTGCTGGGAGACCTTGGATGATCCGGCGAAGAGCTTCGGTTCGGCGGCTGACTGGGATCCTGAAAAACCGCTGCTCTCTGCGGACTCGCCGGATATGCTGAGCGGATTCATCAACAGCGCCTCGCCGCTCGATGATGAAGAGTGCAGGGAGTGCATATGGCTGCCGCACTGCCAGGGAGGCTGTCCGTATCAGCGCCTGTATATGGAGCGCAGCTGTCCGGGATACCGGAACAGACCGGATATTTTTCTCAGGACCATGTACGAAAAGATCGTCTCCCGGGATGGGAAAAAAGACGAAGAAAAAGACTGATGATGCCATGAACAGAGAACAGCAGCAATTGATCTTTGAACTGCTTGCGGCGCAGGCCGCTGCAGACGGAAGGGGCGACATGCTCCTCGGTGACGGGATGCGCCTTGCACGTCCGGTCTTCAGCCGTGCCGTCAGCGGAGATGTGTTCCCGAAGGTGTATCTGGAGTTTCCGCTCCTCGGTACGCCTTCTTTTGATCTTCTCGTCGGCTACGAGAACACCCTCAGAAAGGATGGCCTCTTCACGGATGCAGATTATTTCGGATATGGCGGGATGATGGACTTTTTCACTTCACTTCCGGACGATCACAGATGCGGATGCGGCTACGAGATCGATCTCAGCAGCGGCGAGACTGCCCGCGCAGGTATTTATCTGCAGCATTACGGCAGGCTCGAAATGACAGAGCCGTTTCTTCGCTCCTGCGGCGAGGAGGCGAGGCTGAAAGTCTATGAGGACGCAGCCCGCAGGCTCGGAGAGGAATGGAGACCCGATTACATAGGCCTTTTCCCGGGCAGGGAAGGCTCGCCGACCCGTATAGGGGGCTATTTTTCAGACAGCAAAGACCTGAGTGATCTCTTTGACCGCGCCGGCTTTACTGCCTGGGACACGGAGATGCTCGGGATCTGCGAAGAACTTATGAGATATGCGGCACCTGCGGATTATCAGTTCGATCTGCTGTCAGACGGAAGTGTAAGAGATGTGTTCGGCCTGGCGTTCTCTTTCGGACCGCAGGCGAGGCCTGCTGCGGCGGCGGAATCGATGCGCTCAGGTCAAGGCGCGGAATTCATGTGCAGGCTCGAGTCTATGGGCCTTGCCGATGGCCGCTGGAGGAAGATCCCGGACGCGGTATTCACAAAGGCCATACCGGTCATCCGTGAAGACGGGAGCGAAGGACTGATGGCTCTGACGGTACTTCTGAATTTTGCAAAGGTCAAGTTCGTGAAGGGAAGGCCTCATAACGCAAAGTTTTACTACTGCCTTTGCGCCAAAGAACTTGCGTGAAAAACCAATTACGCTAACCAGAAATAACACATGGGGCGGTCCATTAATGGGCCGCCCCGTTTGAGTATGAGTAGTATCAGCTTAATAAAAGACCACTTCTGTAATACAAGCAGGATCTACTCCATATTTTTTACAGTATTTCAATGCAGTTTCATATGTTCCAAGATATAACTGCGTGACGGACCCGAGTTTTGTGGAATATCCATCAACATAATAACGAACTCTTGCA
>CACYHM010000116.1 GCA_902774195.1 uncultured Eubacteriales bacterium | reverse complement strand
CATTCGCCATAGGAGCCTCGATGGTCGATCCGCAGGTAAAAGTGTATCTCGACTGGGCATCGCGCAAAGACGCCGACTGGTGGTGGTCGATGCTGGACAAGGGCATACATGTATTATCCGCTGTGGATTCGCTCCACAGCGCTGACGGAAGCGACGCATACGGGGTGTGCTACGTTGAAAGATGCGCTCCCGGCGAGGGCAACGACCTGTCAGGGACGTGCCGCATAAGGAACCTCGCCGCCCCTATATATAAGTGGGGAAAGCTCTACGAGATCATCGTCAGGACCATTATCGAGGGCACCTACAGCGCTCATCTGGTAGACAGGAAGGACCAGGCCACCAATTACTGGTGGGGCATGATCTCGGGCGTGGTGGATATAAAACTGGCGGATGATCTGCCATGCGGCACCAGGCAGCTGGTAGAGATACTGAGGCACGACATCATCGACGGGCGCTTCAATCCTTTTGATGGTGGCGAAGCTCTGACGAGCAGAGACATCATCATGATGGACCGGCTCCGCCCTAACGTCATCGGAGAGATACCGTCGATGGACGCGCTGACGGACGAGGCGCGGTCCACAGTGAAATACAGCGGCGTGGAGAGCGCGAAGAGGACGAAATGAAGATTCTCATGATTGCGGATACTGAAGAAAGCGCGCTCTGGGACGACTGGTCGGAAGAGACCGCTGCGAGACTTTCAGACACAGACCTGATACTCTCGGCAGGCGATCTTGATGCGGATTATCTGGAGTTCCTCGTGACGATGCTGAACGTCCCTCTCGTATACGTGAGAGGAAACCACGACGGGGATTACGGCAGGAAGCCTCCTGAAGGCTGCATCGATGCGGACGGCAGGGTCGTTGAAGCCGAAGGGCTGAAGATACTCGGACTCGGAGGCTGCATGAGATACAGGGAAAACGCTGACGGCATGTACAGCGAGGAAGAGATGAGGCGCCGCATAGCCGGAGGCGCTGAAAGATCTCATCGCGGGAAGGATAAGCGGCAGAAGGGATATCGACATACTTCTGACCCACGCTCCGTGCAAAGGTTTCGGAGACATGCAGGATCTGCCTCACACTGGCTTCGAATGCTTCAATGAACTGATAGAAAGGCACAGACCGGCGGTGCACTGCTACGGCCATGTGCATAGGGAGTACGGGAATTTCAGGCGCGAGATACTGCATCCTTCCGGGACACGCCTCATAAACGCGAGCGGTTCATACATATGCGAGATCTGACAGGCGCCGGCAGTTTCCGGCGCTGTTTTTTGCAAGAAAAAACCGGAAACATCAGAGACGTTCCGGAATTACCGTTCAGCCGGATATCAGCGCCGGCGGGAGTCCTTGATGGCCTTGTCCATCTTTCGCTCGGCATCGCGCTTTGCCTGTGCCTCGCGCTTGTCGTAGAGCTTCTTGCCCCGCGCGAGCCCGATCTCGACCTTGCATCTGCCGTTCTCGTCGAGATAGACGGACAGCGGTATCAGGGTCAGACCCTGCTGAGTCTTTATGGTCCCGTAGAGCTTCATGATCTCTTTTCTGTGCATCAGAAGAGTTCGCACCCTCAGAGGATCGACGTTGTAGCGGTTGCCCTGCTCGTAGGGAGCGATGTGCATTCCGGTCACGACGAGCTCGCCCTTGCTTGTGACCTTGCAGTAGCTCTCCTTGATGCTGACGCTTCCCCTCCTGACGGATTTGATCTCGGTGCCGGTCAGAACTATGCCCGCTTCAAAACGCTCCTCGATCGTGTAATCGTGGAACGCTTTTTTATTATTTGCTACTGTCTTCCGTGATCTTTTGCCCATGAAACTCCGTCAAAATGTTTTTATCTTGCTGAAAGGATACAGCCTCAGTATGACCTTGCCCCGGATACTGTCAAATGCCGGGCATCCGACCTCGTGACGCCTTGAGTCTACGCTGCCGACGCGGTTGTCTCCCATGCAGAAGTACGAATCCTCAGGGACCGTGAAGGTCTCGCCCTCGGCCGGTATCTCGAATGCCGGCGTATAGCCGTCCTTGAGATAGTCCTCTTTGTAGGCTTCGCCGTTTATGTACAGCTGGTTGTCCTTTATCATTATCTCGTCGCCCGGAAGACCGATGACCCTCTTGATAAGCAGCTTGTCCTTGCCGGTCTCTTCGTTCACAAGATCGCTCTCGAATATGATGATGTCGCCGCGTTCAGGACCGTGCTTGCGGTATGCCTGTCTGTACATGATCATGTAGTCGTTCTCGTGCAGGGTGTCCTCCATCGAGGTCTGCTTTACTATGGTCGGTCTTACGAAGTAGAGAACTATGCCGGCCAGGATGAGAGCTATTATGATATCTATGATAAGGCTTTTGAAGAAGCCTCCCGCGGCCTGGGCCTTTGTCGGCGCATCCGTGTGCTCGCCCTGAGGATTGCCTGCCCAGAAATCGTGGCGGTCCTCCATGTTCATCGATGTCTGATATTCGCTTTTTTTGTACCTGTCTGATCTCATTTCAATTTCCCCAGTATCTCGCTGAATCTCTTTGGGAGAGCCGCCTCGAACGATCTGCCCGCAAGATATCCAAGTCCCTCCGTATCTTCTGCGTCCGCTGCGAACTCCAGCCTTGCCGCGTGCAGCAGCTGGGTCGTAAGCCCGAAGCGTTCGCGCATATATCTGTTTACCCCGCCCGAGGACCGGTCCGCATACTTGCTGTCGCCGGCCAGAGGGTGTCCGGCGCTGGCCAGATGCGCTCTTATCTGATGGGTCCTTCCCGTCAGGAGCTCTGCCTCGCAGAGCGTGGCGCAGAGGCCGTCTCCGAATCGGAACACCTCGAGAGGCCTGACGACTGTCGCTATCTCCTTCAGGTCAGGGGGCCTGTCCGCGCAGCCAAGGTCAGTGACCGTGACTTTGTTTGCGGCTTCATCCTTCGTCAGACCGCCTGTAAGATGCAGCTCTTCAGCTATCTCTCCGCAGGCCAGAGTCAGGTAGAACTTACTGACTTCGTCTTCTCTGATCATGCGGTTGAGACCCCTCATGGCCGCCGCCGTCTTGCCGAAGAGCACGAGGCCTGTGGTGTTTCTGTCGAGCCTGTTGGCGGGAGCAGGTGAGAAGACCTTCTCGCTTCGCGGGTCATACGCGCCTGCGGAGATCAGGTAGTCCTTCACCTGATTGGCGAGGTGATCCTTCTTCTCGCGGGAGTCGCCGTGTGTCAGAAGACCATACGGCTTGTCTGCTATCAGCACATTGCCGTCCTCGTATACGATGCCGAATCTTCGCCTGGTCTGTCTGCGGCCGGGGGGTCTGACCCCCTGACCGGATCCGAAGCCTGAAGGATCCGGCGCTCCGAAAGACGCAAGCGCGCTGTCAGAAAGGTAGAGCGTAAGGGTCTCTCCCTCGCTGAGCATGTAGGATTCGCTCCTGCGCTTTGAGTCTACTTTGACGTCCTTGCGGATGATCTTATACACCTCGCCGAGAGAAGCGCCCGGAAGGTACTTTCTCAGAAATCTGTCGAGCCTGCGGCCCGCGTCATTTGCCGTGATGATGATCTCTCGCATGCTCTGTCTCCCAGTGAATCGTACAACAACATATTGTACCACGGGAGGGCTTTATCCTCAACATCGCGAAGAGTCCGGGGATATTAATGTTTGTATAGCAGGCGGCAGGCTCATTGCAAATGGCGGACGCTGTCGGTATACTTATTTTGTATGTTTATGTGATGCGGAGACGGATATGAGACTTATAAAAAACTTTTTTCATAACATAAACGACGTCGTGCTGGCCATCATCATCGTGGCGATCGCAGCGGGCATCATCTACTGGCGCATGCAGGTCATTCTCGACTATCCGAAACAGATGGCCGGGAGCCAGACCGTGACCGAAGAGACCACGGAAGAGGCGCCTGCTGAAGAGCCGGCTCCTGCAGAGGAGGCAGCTCCTGCAGAAGAACCGCCGGCTGAGGAGGCTGCACCTGTCGAGGAAGCGCCGGTCGAAGAAGCTGCTCCTGAAGAAGCTCCTGCCGAGGGCACAGAGTAAACAGTTGAGGTAGACACATATGGACAGAAAAGATTACCAGATGCTTAACGACTACAACCTGACCATGCTGACCGATTTTTACGAGATCACCATGGCCAACGGTTACTTCAATTCGTGCAACAGGGACGCCGAAGCGTGCTTCGACGTGTTCTTCAGAAGAGTTCCGGACGGCGGCGGATTTGCCATCATGGCCGGGCTCGAGCAGATCATAGCCTACATGAAGAGGCTGAGCTTCAGAGAAGAGGATCTGGAATATCTGAGGAGCAAGAATTCATTCTCCGAGGAATTCCTGGACTACCTGAAGAACTTCAGGTTCGAATGCGACGTGTGGTCGGTGCCTGAGGGCTGGCCTATATTCCCGTACGAGCCTGTAATGATCGTAAAGGGACCGCTGATCCAGGCGCAGTTCGTAGAGACTTTCATACTTATGCAGTTCAACCATCAGTCGCTGATCGCGACAAAGTCGAGCCGTATCGTCAGAGCGGCGCAGGGCAGACCGGTAATGGAATTCGGCACAAGAAGAGCCCAGGGAGCCGATGCCGCGGTATACGGCGCAAGGGCGGCATACATCGCAGGCTGCGCGGGCACGGCGTGCACCATCGCCGACAGGAACCACTTCGTTCCGGCTCTCGGCACGATGGCTCACAGCTGGATACAGAGCTTCGACAGCGAGTACGAGGCATTCCGCACATACACCGAGCTTTATCCTCAGAACGCCACGCTTCTGATCGATACATACAACGTGCTCAAATCCGGACTGCCGAACGCCATAAAGGTGTTCAAGGAGCTGAAGCCTGAGAAGATGGGCATCCGCATAGACTCCGGAGACATAACCTACCTGACGAGAGAGTGCCGCAAGGTGCTCGACGCCGAAGGGCTGCAGGACTGCAAGATCGTCATCAGCAACTCGCTCGATGAATACATCATAAGGGACGTCATCCTCGAAGGCGCGCAGATCGATTCGTTCGGCGTGGGCGAAAGGCTCATCACGGCGAGATCCGAGCCTGTGTTCGGCGGCGTCTACAAGCTGTCCGGTATAGGCAAAGGCGATGATCTCGTTCCGAAGATGAAGATCTCCGAGAACATCGAGAAGATCACCAACCCGGGATTCAAGAAGGTCGTGAGATTCTTCAGCAAGGAGAGCGGCAAGGCTCTTGCCGATGTGATCATGCTCCATGATGAGCCGATCCCGGATGGAAAGCCTTACGAGATCTTCGATCCGAACGCAGTATGGAAACGCAAGGTGCTCGAGAACTACGAGGCAAAAGAACTCCTGGTGAAGATATTCGACAGGGGAAAGCTCGTGTACAGGGAACCGGCCATCGAAGAGATCAGGGATACCTGCAGGACCCAGGTCGATACTCTCTGGGGCGAGATGCTCAGATTCGAGAACCCGCAGATCTACTACGTCGACCTCAGCAAGCCGCTGTGGAACCTC
>CACYHM010000115.1 GCA_902774195.1 uncultured Eubacteriales bacterium | reverse complement strand
CACATGTCCTGCATCCCTGTACTTCTGATAATAGAACGACCCCAGACCTTCGGATCCCTTTACCTCATCGCCGACCTTGAAGTTATCAAGCATCCAGTCAGCCGCAAAACCGTCCGGATTGGTCTTGACCGTGACGGCGACCTTGCCCTCGAGAGCCCACTTCGGCGAAGAGGATATGGAGTATGGACGCGTCACGAAGCTTCCCTCGATAGGGAGCTTGAGCGAGATGTACTGGCCCGCCCTGAAATATGAAGCCGGCTTGCCGTCAGCTCTTTTGAGAACGAAAGTCTTTGCCCCCGCGGCGGCGTGGTCGATGATCTCATCGATCACGAACTGCTGGAAGTCAGGGTGCATGGCCTTTGCAAAATTATTTACCGGATAGTCTGCCGTGATCTCGTTGGCAGGAGCAGCAGCGATGACTTTTTCTCTTTCCTTCGAGAGGTTGGCGAACCTGAGCATGTCCAGAAGTCCTATGATAATACCTACTTTGAAATTAAGTGCCATTACTGTTTACCTCCTTCCTTGAGATCCCTGCAGGCAAGGGCGGCGGAAAGATCTCCGTTGATCCATGTAGATGAATAGCCGTCTGCCATGAACGAGCCGGCGCCTATGTGGCGGAGCCCCTTTATCGTGAAGTCCGCTTCGATGTCCATCATCCTGGCGATTATGCCGTCCCAGTCGCTTAACTCGAATCCGTAAGGCGTGCCGTCCGGAGTGCCGAGGTATCTGGCGAACGTCATAGGCGTTGCGACTTCCACTTCCTCGATGTAAGGGGAGATATCGATGCCGAGTCTCTTCTTCACATCATCTATGCACTTTTCGATCATTTTATCCTTGACCTTGTAATACTCTTCCGGAGTGAGCTTCGCCCAGTCATCCGATTCGCTGAAGAGCTTTGTGAAGCTGATCACGCAGGTTCCTTCAGGCGAGAAGTCAGGTATGAGCGTATTGTAGCTGATCAGGATGTTGTAGTCGTTGTCTATGCTCTTCATGTACTCGTACTCCTTGCGGGAGTCGGCTGTCTCGGCGAAGAACACGCAGTAGTCATTGAGGCCGAGCTCTTCCGCAGGCTTGTTGAGCGCCATGTAGATCATGCAGAACTTAGTGCTGAATTTTTTGTTCCTTGCGGCCGAAAGCTTCTTGTCTCTTTCAGGGACCATTTCCTTAGGGATCATCTTCGCGTCGATGATGTCAGGGTTGATGTTCGCGAGGACCTGATCGCACTCGACATCGCCGAGGCTCGTCCTGACTCCGCAGACCCTGTCGCCGTCAAAGAGGAACTCTTCGGCTCTGCAGTTGAACCATGCCTCTCCGCCGAGCTCGTAGAACCTGTTCATGAAAGTCATCGAGATCTCGTGTGATGTATGGTGAGGGATGACCGCCTGGCGGATGACATACATGTCTATCATGTTGCCGAAATGGAAGAAGTTGATGGTATCCAGCGGAACACCGAGGTACGGCCAGTACACGCCGATGATGTCGATGGCCTTCTGTGGTATCTTCAGGGCCTTCATGACCTTCAGCGCATCGTAGCCGCAGGATCTCAGAGTGTTAGGGAAGTGCTTCTGCATGTACTTGGCGTCGTTCGGCGTGCCGTCGTTCATGTACACCTTTGCGGCTCTGATCTCAAGAAGCAGATCGAAGAACTTCTCCATCGATTCTCTTGAGCCGGGCACGTACTTTTCCATCGCGGCTATGTATTCCTCGCGGCCGCAAGGCATGGTGACATCCATAGGGGTGCCGTCCGAATAGGTCGAAATGCACCTGTAGCACTCAGGGACGGTGACCCAGTCGACGTTGACTCCGTTTCTTTCCATGAGAAGCCTGACGTGGCCCTTGTTGTCTTCAGGACCGAAGTCGCAGATCTCATGGACGCTCGGATCGAATTCGAAACGCCCCCGTCTGAAGCTAGACGCGCATCCGCCGGGCAGGTTGTGCTGGTCGATAAGGAGGGTCTTCTTGCCCTCGACGGCGCATTTGACCGCTGCGCTGAGACCGGCGTTTCCTGCTCCGACAACAACTACATCGTATTTTGCTGCCATAATTCCTCTCCTTTCTTCAGGATCTCCAGTTTTCTCTCATAAAGCTTTAACGAATCGTTGTATCTGTAATATGCATCGCATCCATATCTGGATATGAATCTCGATGAGTATAGACCGATGGTGAGTTCCGTGACCAGTATGACCATCTCCTGGCCTTCGCCCCAGACCTTTTCGGCAAAGGCGAAGAGCTTGTCGAGATGTGTCCGCGCTTCTTCGGCTGACTGCTTCATTTCTGAGATGATGCGGTCATAGTCTTTCTTTATGCTGCCGAAGTCGGAATTGCTTTCATGAGCGCGCAGGAATTCCAGAACGCTTTCGTATTTGAGCCTCGCATCGCGCGAAAGTACGCCCATGCGGCGGAAACGCTGATATACGGCATCCTCGTCTTCGATGACACTGCCGATATCTTCGCCTTCCTTTACACGGCGCAGCAGCTTTACGAGCTCTGCGGCATAGTCTTCCGTCCTTATCACTGCTGAGATATCTGTCTGCACGTTGTCGAGCAGAAGACCGATGAGAGACAGCCTCTCGTCGAACGGCGCTTCGGAGGCCCGCTTTTCTATCTCAGCATCCTCGCTGCCTGCGAGAATAGAAGGGATCCTGTAATCCGACCTGTATTTGCTGTACAGCTCGTAGTACGACGCGAAGTCGTCAGCGGTCTCGGCATCCTGGATGTACTGCCCGATGAGGACTCTGTCGACTGCGATGCCGAGCTGCTCATATATCCTTATGATGCTGCTCAGGTCCGACCAGCCTCTTGCGGTGACGAACTGCCTGCCGGCAGCTGTCTCTTCGACCTTGTAGAAAGATGACCTGCGCGCTTCGAGATAGGTCAGGACGGAGGCGTGGACATCAGTGCTGCAGGCGTATGACTTCCACGCGTCAAGATCCGGCTCGATGTCGATGCGCTTGAGCCTGTCCCATGTCACTATGTCGAATTCGCGCGCGTTGCGGTTGTATTCCACGGGGTTGCCGGCGGTGACGATGACCCAGCCGTCTGGCACCCTGTGCCTGCCGAAGGTCTTGAACTGGAGGAACTGCAGCATCGAAGGGTTGAGCGTTTCGGATACGCAGTTCACCTCGTCGAGGAAGAGTATGCCCTCAGTCAGGCCGGTGTCGTTCATTACATCGTAAACGGTCGAGATTATCTCGCTCATGGTGTATTCTGACACATCATACTCGGTGTCTCCCCAGGCCTTGTGCACTATGCTCGGAAGACCCAGAGCCGACTGCCTTGTGTGATGAGTGATCGAATAGCTGACAAGACCTATGCCGAGCTCTTCACAGACCTGCTTTACGATCGCGGTCTTGCCTATGCCCGGAGGGCCCATCAGAAAGAGCGGGCGCTGCTCCTCCTGCGGAAGCAGGGGATTACCGAACCTGTCCTTTGCAGAATATGCCTTCATGGTGTTTATCAGCTGCTGTTTTGCTTCGCTTATGTTCATAGTTCAAACTCGCTTTCGTCGAAACCTCCGCGCATAGACATGAGAAGAGCGGTGATCTCGCTTCTGCCTGCCAGACCGGCTGCCCTGATGTATCGGTCAGTGTCGCCGTTTAAAAGTCCGAGCCTTGCGATGCCGCTCATGGCAGGAACGTTGTTGTATTTTATGACCCATTCCATTATAAGGTCTTCGTACTTATGAATAAAGGCTTCAGCGCGTGCGCAGGTATCTGCGCTGTGCTTTTCCGGACACGAACACCAGAGAAGGGTGTACTGAAGTTCCTCGTGATGCCTTATGCCGCCGGGAAAGCCCGCTGCGATGTACCCCTCCAGGAGATGGTCGCAGCATCCGAAAGCATCTTTGCCTATGACGGTATCCATGCCGGGGACCTCGATCCTGCGGAGAGATCCGCAGCTGTAAAAGGCGTCCTCTTCGATCATTTCCAGGCCGGAAGGGAGCATGGCTTCCACGAGTCCTGTGTCGCCGAAAGCTTCCTCCCGTATGATCTTCAGGCTCTCCGGAAAAACGACATGTCCGAGGTTCGCGCATCCGTAAAAAGCAGCTTCGCCTATGTCCGTGACTCCCTCCGGGATCACCACGGATACCAGGCTCTCATCCTGCATGCATGCGCCTTCTGTGATGCGGCCGTCTATTATAAAGGAATCATCGATAAGAGTTTTTTCCATGTCTGTCACAGGTTCATGATCTCGTCTGTCTGCATCTCGATCTTCACCGCCCAGTCAGGCACCCATACATCATCCAGGCTGTCATTGTGTATTATGAAAGCTGTATCGTAGCCGGGCGCTTTTTCGGGGAATTTGCCCATGCCGTCGGTAAAGTAGAGCAGACCGCGCAGGTCTGTAAGCTTCTGCTCTTCGATCAGTCTGCCGACATGTTCGAAGACAGGGCGGAAATCCGTCTGCCCGAGGCCTTTTATCTCTTTTTCCCTGAAGTATCTGTCGAAGTCTTCGCTGCATCTGATGAGAGATATGTCTCTTATCCGGTCGTCACATTGTATTATGTACAGATTGGTCCTGGCATCGAAGCTGTGCTGCGAAGAGAGTATGTCATGGGTGTGCTGGACGAACTTCTGGACGACTTCGCCCTGTACGCTCCCCGATGTGTCGATGGCTATGACGAAGTCGCGTATGTTGCGGATGTCTCTGTATTCGAGGGGCTCGATCAGCGGTATGTTGCCGTAGAGCTCAAGCCCGTAGGTATAATAATTGTTGTCGAATTCCTCTTCGGACAGGCGGATCTTTTCGGAGCGGATGCCGAATCTACGGAGGAATTCCGTGTAATTATATCTTGTACGGTTGATCTCCCTGAGGTTCTGTGTAAGGGCGCCGGTGTCGCTGCGCAGCAGCTCGAGCTCGGTCTGCATCCTTTTTGAGATGTCTTTCCACAGCTCTTCAAGGTCGATGTCTGCGGTCAGAGGTCCGGATGAGCCGCCGCCGTACCAGAGATC
>CACYHM010000114.1 GCA_902774195.1 uncultured Eubacteriales bacterium | reverse complement strand
ACTTACTAAGTAGTGTTTTCCGAATCACATCGCATTCCTTACGCAAGGTTTGATTCTTAAAACTTTCTGTAACCAGGATCTTTTAATTTGATTAAACTGGTTTGCTTTCTTTGATGCCCGGAATGACAGACAACGAAAAAAAAACAGTTTTAGAAGGGTTTTCAAACGGTAATATAAAGATCGTATTTGCTACTTCTGCTTTCGGAATGGGAGTAGATATAAGTGATATTAGGGTCGTTGTAAATTATCTTATCTCTGAAACTGTTGAGCAGTATTATCAGGAAGTTAGCCGTGGCGGTCGAGACGGGCAACCAGCATATGGGTATTTGCTATACACAAATCAATCTAAACGTGGTCGAATGATGTTGCTCAATAACTCTCAATGACTAAATTGATTTTGGCAAAAAACAGCGGGCGTCACCATGACGCCTGCTGCATGAAGTTCTTCCTGTATCTTCCCGGGGGAACACCGTAGGTCTTCGTAAACATCCTGATAAAGTACGAGAGATTCTCGAATCCCGCTTTCACAGCCACAAGGCTGACGGGATCCTTCGTCTCCTTGAGCATATAGGCGGATACCTGCAGGCGGTATTCATTCAGAAAGCTGATAAATGTCCTTCCGGTTTCCGCTTTGAACAGGCGCATGAAATGTGAGTCGCTGTAATCGGTCAGTGAGGCGACATCATGTATCGTGATCGGCTGTGAACTGTGTTCCTTGACATAACTGATCACTTTTTTGAGTGCTTCCGAATGATCCTTCTCATCTTTTTTTGAGGGATCTTTTTTATGTTTGAACAAAGCGTATAGAAACAGGAACAGGCTGCTTTTAACCCTGAGGGAATACCCTGGTACACGGTCTGTGCATGCCTCGTCTGCCTGGTCAAGACAGGCAGATACTTCATCCCAGAAAGCAGTTCCGGGCCTGATTGGTCTTTCGAAGAGGAATCTGTTCTCCTTCATGGGAATGATCACACTGGATCTGCACCAGTCATTCTGTTCCGTGCTGTCGAGCAGGTCCAGGGAAAAGATGATGTTTTCATATTCCATTGGTCCTCCGGTGCTGCCGTCGATGCTGTGGAGCTCGCCCGGCATGACGGGTATGATACATCCGGCGGATACTTCATAGGGCTTCATGCCTACGCTGACAGTGCCGTTTCCTTTCTTGATGTAGATGATCTCCATCTGTTCATGCCAGTGCATGGGGACGGAAGGGAAATCCAGCGGGATCGTGCAGAGATATGTATTGTAGGAGAATCCAGGCTGCTCATGGAGCTTCGTTTCGTGATATTGTATGTATTCTTCTATTTTCATGATAGTATTATACAATTTTATGCGGATATTATGCAAGAAATCACAGTTTCCTGCAACTATAATGCAGTTGTGAAGTAAGGAGGTAGGAATATGCTGACAAAAAACATAGCAGATTACACGAATAAGCGCATAGAAGAGTGCACGGATCTGGAACTGTTCAATGCAGTGCTGAACATGAGTGCCGACCTGATCAAAGAAAACGGGTACAACGAAGGGAAGAAGAAGCTTTACTACATTTCAGCGGAATTCCTGATTGGTAAGCTCCTGAGCAACAACCTGATCAATCTCGGCGTCTATGACGACGTCAGGGGACAGCTTGAAGATGCCGGCAGGAACATTACCGAACTTGAAGAGTTCGAGAATGAGCCTTCGCTCGGAAACGGCGGCCTCGGCAGACTGGCTGCGTGCTTCCTTGATTCACTTGCTGCGCTCGGCCTCCCTGCAGACGGGATCGGTCTAGCGTATCACTGCGGACTGTTCAGGCAGACGTTCACTGACGCGAAGCAGTACGAGATCCCCGACCACTGGCTGAAGTGGGGTACTGAAAGCTGGATGAAGAGAACGGACACACACTACGACGTCTGCTACAAAGGCATGAAGCTGCGCAGCACGATGTATGAGATCGCCGTTACCGGATATAACGGCAAATGCGGCAGACTCAGGCTGTTTGATACCGACAGCATCGACGAAAGGCTGATCTCTGATTCCATCCATTTCGACAAGAAGAAGATCGCGAAGAATCTGACGCTGTTCCTCTATCCTGATGACAGTGATGAGGAAGGCAGGATCCTGCGCATTTATCAGGAATACTTCATGGTATCCAACGCAGCACAGCTGATGATCGACGAATGCACCGCAAAGGGATCCGACCTGCATGATCTCGCGGATTACGCTGCAGTACAGATCAACGACACACATCCGACACTTGTCATCCCGGAACTGATCCGCATCCTGACGGAAAAAGGCATTTCTTTTGAGGAAGCGGTAACGATCGTCAGGGATATGTGCGGATACACGAACCATACGATCCTGGCGGAAGCGCTCGAAACATGGCCGAAGAACTATCTTGATGAGACAGTGCCGCAGCTGAGCGAGATCATCTGCCGGCTGGACGCGATGGTCAAGGAACAGTACAGCGAACCGTTCGTCCATATCATTGATGAGCAGAACAGGGTCCATATGGCTAATATCGATATTCATTTCTCCCATTCTGTCAATGGTGTTGCCCGTCTCCATACGGACATCCTGAAGAACTCGGAACTGAAGCCTTTCTATGATATCTATCCTGAAAAGTTCAACAACAAGACGAACGGCATCACATTCAGGCGCTGGCTCGTCATGTGCAACAGGGAGCTGAGGGAACTGATCTCATCCAGGATCGGCACAGACTGGATCAGGAACGCGGATGAACTGGAGAGACTGCTTTCATACAGCAGTAACACGGAATTCCTCAGCCAGGTCCTTGACGCCAAACAGTCAAGGAAGAGCAGCTTCAGCGAGTATCTGAGGAAGGAAAGAGGCATTGAAGTCAGTCCCGATTCCATCTTCGACGTACAGGTCAAGCGTCTCCATGAATACAAGAGACAGCAGCTGAACCTGCTCTGTGCGATAGACATGTACTACCGGATCAAAGCCGGCAATAAACCGGAAAGACCCGTGACGGTATTCTTCGGTGCGAAGGCAGCTCCCGCCTATACGACAGCCAAGGATATCATCCACGCGATCATCTGCTTCAGCAGGATCATTGAGAAGGATCCGGAAGTCTCTCCTTACCTGAAAGTCGTCATGCTGGAGAACTACAATGTGTCACTGGCGGAAAAGCTGATCCCGGCAGCGGATATCTCCGAACAGATCTCCCTGGCATCCAAAGAGGCATCCGGCACATCCAACATGAAGTTCATGCTGAACGGCGCAGTCACCCTCGGAACGATGGACGGCGCCAACGTCGAGATCGCCGAACTGGTCGGACCTGAGAACATCTATACGTTCGGTCAGTCCTCTGATGAGGTCATCGGCCTCTACAAAAAGGGAACCTATAACGCGTACACCTATTACCAGGCTGACGCAAACCTGAAGCGTTCCGTTGACTTCCTGATCTCTGAAGAAATGCGCACAGAAGGTGACGAAATATCGCTGAACAGGCTTTACGATGAGCTCGTCCATAAGGACTGGTTCATGACTTTCCCTGATTTCCGTGAATACTGCACAGTCAAGAACAAGGTGCTGAAGGATTATGAGGACAGGGCTTCCTGGGCAGGGAAGATGCTGGTCAATATTTCGAAGGCAGGTTTTTTCTCAAGTGACCGTACGATCAGGCAGTACAATGATGAGATCTGGCATCTGGAAGAATCAGAACAGAAATGATCATTCCTGCGGAGACGATAAAACTGAAAGACATGAAGGAATACCTGCTGCGCTCCACGGAAGAATCCGATGCCGAACAGCTTGCCTCCTTTATCTATGAGCTGCATACGGAATGTCCGTATATGGTCAATACCCTGGATGAGATCGAAACGGACCCAGCACCGTACGAAGCCATACTCAGAAGCTTCAGGGAATCTGATCATGGATTCCACATCACCGTGTATGACGGTGAGAAGCTGATCGCAGCCGCCGGTGTGGAACCTGTCGGATTTGAGAGAAAGGTCATGCACAGGTGCACGATCGGTATAGCTATCAATAAGTCGTACAGGAATAAGGGCCTGGGCACACAGATGATCGCGTTGTGTATGGATCTTGCAGGTGCTCTTGGATATAACGTCATGGAGATGGGCGTCAATTCAAAGAATACGCTTGCGCTTTCCGTCCTGAACAGAACCGGCTGCAGGAACCTGGGCTATATTCCCAGGGCATTCAGACAGGATGACGGGTACGATGATGAAGTATACCTGTGGAAGGATCTGACCGAATAATAAGCGAAACTCCTGCATATTGTCATACAGTGAAGCCCCGTGATCTGTACGGGGCTTTGTTGTTAACAGGCTTTCTTTGTACATATACTGATAAAATAATTAACCTTAGATGAGCAAGAAAGTAGCACTACACTCATCTAAATACACTGAAATTCTTTGTTTTCCTACTATATGTTGCATTCCTGAGGGCTCTGTAGTATTGTATATGTAGTTCTACCAAACACTACAACCGCGTATTGGAGTACTACATGGCCTTCATTA
>CACYHM010000113.1 GCA_902774195.1 uncultured Eubacteriales bacterium | reverse complement strand
AAAAGAGCGTATGAGCTTTGCCAAGATCCATGAGGTCTGCGAAATGCCTAACCTCATCGATGTACAGACAAAGTCGTACAAGTGGTTTATCGAGGAGGGTCTCGGCGAGGTCCTCGAGGATGTATCTCCTATCCGCGACACCACCAACACTCTGAGTCTGGAGTTCGCGGACTACAAGTTCTCCGACACTCCGAAGTATGACCAGGAGGAGTGCAAGGAAAGAGACGCCACATACGCCACTTCCCTGACTGTCAAGGTCAGACTGATCAACCGCGAGACCGGCGAGATCAAGGAACAGGACGTATTCATGGGAGATTTCCCGCTCATGACAGAGAAGGGCACCTTCGTCTACAACGGAGCCGAGAGAGCGATCGTCACACAGATGGTGCGTTCCCCGGGACCTTACTATGACGTACTCCCAGGTCATCCCTAACAGAGGCGCATGGCTCGAGTACGAGACAGACTCGCAGGGCATCCTTTATGTCAGAGTGGACAGGACGAGAAAGCAGCCGCTCACTTCGTTCCTCAGGGCTCTGGGCATCATCGATCCTGATGCGCTCGCACTCAGCAGCAACGAGGACATCATCGCTATCTTCGGCGAGGATGACAGACTCATGCGCACACTCGAAAAGGACACCACGAAGAACAGTGCCGAGGGACTGAGAGAGCTTTACAGAAGACTGAGACCGGGAGAGCCTCCTACAGTCGAGAACGCAAGGTCCATGCTCATGGCCCTGCTCTTCGACGAGAGGCGCTATGACCTGGCCAAGGTCGGAAGATTCAAGTACAACCGCAAGCTGGGACTCCACGACAGACTCGTCGACACGGTCGCCGCAGAGGACGTTATCGATCCTAATACCGGCGAAGTGCTCGTAGAGGAAGGCGGAGAGATCTCGAGATCCCTCGCCATGGAGATCGAGGACGCCGGAGTAGCCTCCGTTCTCGTATACAGCAAGAACGAGGATGACGAGGAAGGTGTCGTCACGAAGGTCATCGGAAACAACTTCGTAGATCCTTCGAAGTACATCGACTTCGACCTCACTCCGTACAAGCTGTCCGAGAAGGTCTTCTACCCTGCTCTCATGGAGATCATCAGGAATTCCGAGGGAGACGAGGACAAGCTGAAGGCGGCCATCGCCAACGGAAGAAGAGAACTCAGCCCTAAGCACATCATCCTTGAGGACATCATTGCTTCGATCAGCTATCTGATCAACCTGGAACACGGTGTCGGCGATACAGATGACATCGACCACCTGAGCAACAGAAGACTCAAGACTGTAGGCGAACTTCTGCAGAACCAGTGCAGGATCGGCTTCGCCAGAATGGAAAAGACTATCAGAGAGAGGATGACTACCGAGAATTCGACACCTCAGCAGCTCATCAACATCCGTCCGGTGACCGCGGCTATCAAGGAGTTCTTCGGATCCTCCCAGCTGTCGCAGTTCATGGACCAGAACAACCCTCTGGCAGAGCTCACTCACAAGAGAAGACTTTCCGCTCTCGGACCTGGCGGCCTTTCGAGAGAAAGAGCCGGCATGGAAGTCCGTGACGTACACTACTCGCACTACGGCAGGATGTGCCCTATCGAGACTCCTGAAGGTCCTAACATCGGACTTATCGGATCGCTCACGACATACGGCATCATCAACGAGTACGGATTCATCGAGACGCCTTACCGCAAGGTGGACAAGAAGACCGGCGTCGTTACGAAAGAGGTCCAGTACCTCGCGGCCGCTGACGAGGATCTCATGATCGTCGCCCAGGCCAACGAGCCGCTCGATGAGGAAGGACACTTTGTGAACAACAAGGTAGCCGTAAGAGGCATCAAGGGCGAGATTACCATGGTGCCGAAGAACGAAGTCGACTACATGGACGTATCACCTAAGCAGGTAGTATCGGTAGCCACGGCGATGATCCCGTTCCTCGAGAACGACGACGCCAACCGTGCCCTGATGGGATCGAACATGCAGAGACAGGCTGTACCTCTGCTGGTCACAGAGGCTCCGTATATCGGAACGGGCATCGAGTACAAGGCTGCCTGCGATTCGGGCGCTGTCGTGCTCTGCAAAAACGCCGGTACGGTAACATACGTCGATGCGAACGAAGTCAGAGTCACACGTGACGACGACGGCACTGTCGACGAATATAAGATGCTCAAGTTCAAGCGTTCCAACCAGGGAACCTGCATCAACCAGAGACCTATCGTCGCATTCGGCGAGCATCTGGAAGAAGGCGAAGTCGTAGCTGACGGTCCTTCGATGAGCATGGGCGAGATCTCGCTGGGCAAGAACCTGCTGATCGGATTCATGACATGGGAAGGCTACAACTACGAGGACGCTATCATCCTCAACGAGAGACTGCTCATGGACGACGTGCTCACATCGCTCCACATCGAGAAGCACGAGTGCGAAGCCAGAGACACCAAGCTCGGACCTGAGGAGATCACAAGAGATATCCCGAACCTGCCTCAGGACATGCTCAAGGAGCTTGACGAGGAAGGTATCGTCAGGATCGGCGCCGAGGTCAAGTCGAACGACATCCTCGTCGGAAAACTGACCCCGAAGAGCGAGACAGACCTCACTCCTGAAGCGAGGATGCTCCGCGCGATCTTCGGCGAGAAGTCCAAGGAAGTCAGGGATTCGTCCCTCAAGCTGCCTCACGGCGAAGAGGGTATCGTCATCGACGTAAGAGTGTTCGACAAGAACAACAGCCAGGAGCTTCCGCCGGGAGTCAACAAGATCGTAAGAGTCTACGTTGCGACCAAGAGGAAGATCAACGTCGGCGACAAGATGGCGGGACGCCACGGAAACAAGGGCGTTATCTCCAGGATCCTTCCGCAGGAGGACATGCCGTTCAAGGAAGACGGCGAGCCGCTGCAGGTCATGCTCAACCCTCTGGGCGTACCGTCCCGAATGAACGTAGGACAGGTACTCGAGGTGCACCTCGGACTTGCCGCCAAGTCGAAAGGCTGGTATGTATCGACACCGGTATTCGACGGAGCGAGCGAGAAGGACGTCATCAACCTCCTCAAGGAGGAAGGCTATCCTGAGACAGGCAAGCTGAGACTGAGAGACGGCCGTACAGGCGAATACTTCGACAGCCCGGTAACGGTGGGCTACATGTATATGCTCAAGCTCCACCACCTGGTAGACGACAAGATCCACGCCAGATCGACCGGCCCGTACTCGCTGGTAACACAGCAGCCGCTCGGCGGTAAGGCGCAGTTCGGCGGACAGAGATTCGGAGAGATGGAAGTATGGGCGCTCGAAGCTTACGGCGCGGCATACACTCTCCAGGAGATACTGACCGTCAAGTCCGACGACATCATCGGACGTACAAAGACATACGAAGCCATCATCAACGGAGTCAACATCCCTGAACCGGGCATCCCTGAATCGTTCAAGGTGCTCATCAAGGAGCTCCAGGCACTCGCTCTGGATATCCGCACAAAGGCCGGAGACGATTCCGAGATCAAGATCAGAGAGACATCCGAGTATGACGGCGCGCTGACATTCGACAGGATGATCAGCGAGAACGACAGAAGAGCGGAACGCGAAAGAAGAGAGATCGAGCAGAATGCCGAGATGGCAGAGACTGCAGCTGAGATCAATGCCGCCGAGGCAGAGGACGATGTAGAGCTCGATATCGACGCCGTATCTTCGATGATAGAATCCATGGCCATGGCAGCGGCAGAGCCTGAGCCTGACATGGATCTCACGGAAGCTGTTGAGATGGACAGTCTCGAAGACCTCGCTGAAGCAGAGGCCGCAGAGACGTTCGAGGATGAAGAGTAAAGGAGGAAGACATGACGATTACAGATAACAACCAGGATCTCAGAAATATCGAGTCCCTCCAGATCAAGCTCGCATCCACGGAGGCCATGCTCGAGTGGTCGCACGGCGAGGTGACCAAGCCTGAGACCATCAACTACAGATCGCTCAAGCCGGAGTTCGACGGCCTGTTCTGCGAAAGGATCTTCGGACCTACAAAGGACTGGGTCTGCGGCTGCGGCAAGTACAACAAGATCAGATACAGAGGACTCATCTGCCCGTACTGCGGAGTAGAGGTCACCAAGGCGAAGGTCAGGAGAGAGAGGATGGGACACATCGCACTCGTTTCTCCTGTATCCCACATCTGGTACTTCAAAGGAATCCCTTCGAGGATCGGCCTCGTGCTGGACATGACGCCGAAGGAACTCGAAAAGGTCCTGTACTTCGCATCCTACGTGGTCACTGACCCGGGCGACACACCGTTCGAGTACAAGCAGATCATCGAGGAAGAAGAGTACAACGAGGCGCGCGAGATCTACGGAAAGAGCTTCGAGGCCGGCATGGGCGCCGAAGCTGTCAAGAAACTCCTCGAGGCCATCGATGTCGACGCCAGAGCTGAAGAACTCAGAGAGCAGCTCAAGAAGGCATCCGGCCAGAAGAAGATCAGACTCGTCAAGATCCTCGAGGTCATCGAGGCGTTCAAGCAGTCCGGCAACAGGCCTGAGTGGATGATACTCGACGTGATCCCTGTGATCCCGCCTGATCTGAGACCTATGGTCCAGCTCGACGGAGGCAGATTCGCGACATCCGATCTGAATGATCTTTACAGAAGAGTCATCAACAGAAACAACAGACTTAAGAAACTGGGCGAGCTCGGCGCTCCGGACATCATCATCCGTAACGAGAAGAGGATGCTCCAGGAGTCGGTAGACGCTCTGATCGACAACGGCAGAAGAGGCAGAGCCGTACAGGGAGCGGGCGGACGAAAGCTCAAGTCCCTGTCCGACATGCTCAAGGGAAAGCAGGGAAGGTTCCGTCAGAACCTGCTCGGCAAGCGTGTAGACTTCTCGGGACGTTCCGTAATCGTAGTAGGACCGGATCTGAAGTTCTATCAGTGCGGACTTCCTAAGACGATGGCGCTCGA
>CACYHM010000112.1 GCA_902774195.1 uncultured Eubacteriales bacterium | reverse complement strand
CCTGCCCGTCCTTCGCCTTGTACAGCAGCCTCGTGGTCTGCAGCTTGATAGTGATGCCGCGCTCACGCTCGATGTCCATGTTGTCGAGGTACTGCTCCTTCATGTCGCGCGCCTCGACAAGCCCCGTCTTTTCGATGAGCCTGTCTGCAAGAGTCGACTTGCCGTGGTCTATGTGCGCTATGATACTGAAATTTCTAATGTTGTCCAGATAACTCATTTTTTCTTCCGTTCCGATCAGTATTTGAAATCGCCGCTCCTGCCGCCTGTCTTTTCGACCAGGTGGATATCGCTTATGAGCATGCGTTTGTCTATCGCCTTGCACATGTCGTATATCGTGAGAAGCGCGGCCGAGACTCCCGTCAGGGCCTCCATCTCGACGCCCGTCCTGCCTTCCGTTGCCGCAGTGCAGACAGCGCTTATGATGCAGGCTTCTTCGTCGATATCGAATGTGACACTGGCGTTAGTGAGGCCAAGCGGATGGCACATCGGTATGATATCCGATGTCTTCTTTGTGCCCGCTATGCCGGCGACCTGCGCCACAGTCAGCACATCGCCCTTCTTTATCTTTTTACCGAGTACGGCGTCCATCGCTTCGCGGCTGAGCTTTATGCTGCCCGTCGCCGTCGCCGTTCTTTTTGTGATGTCTTTGTCCGATACATCCACCATGAAGGCATTGCCGTGTCCGTCAAAATGTGTGAATTCGCTCATGTCTTACCTCGCGCATTCGCCGCTTCGTCCGAGCATTATCTCAAGTCCGTGCTCCAGAGGCCCCATCAGGAATTCGAGGCATTCTCTGACAGCTTTCGGACTGCCCGGCAGATTGATGATGAGAGTCTGTCCTCTCATCCCCGATGCCGCTCTCGAGAGCATGGCCTTCGGTGTCTTTGTCATGGAGTAGGCCCTTATGGCTTCGGATATGCCCGGCGTCATGCGGTCGCACACCTCTTCGGTCGCCTCAGGCGTCATATCTCTCGGTGAAAAGCCCGTGCCTCCGGTCGTGAATATGACATTGACCTGTCTCTGATCGGCCAGCCTCATGAGCTGTCTTTTGAGCTGATCAGGTTCATCGGGTATGAGCAGTCCCTCGACCACGTCATAGCCGGCGTCCTTCAGCATCTCTTCGATCAGAGGGCCGCTCTTGTCTTCTCTTTCGCCGGCAGCGCCCTTGTCGGACAGCGTTATCCACGCTGCCGTGAACGCCCTGCCCGGATCTGCTTCTATCATCTCTATTTCGTCCCCCGCCTTTATCTCTCCGCCTTCAAGAACGACTGTGAACACACCTTCTCTCGGCATGATGCAGTCTCCGACCTGATGGTAGATCGCGCAGTGAGAGTGGCATTCCTTGCCGATCTGGGTCAGTTCCAGAAGAGCATCTCCTATCCTGAACCTGGTCCCCACCGGCAGCGCCCTCAGGTCGAATCCCTCTGCTACTATATTCTCTCCGAAGGCTCCGAAGTCCACTTCGGCTCCCTTCGCGCGGAATCCCTCTATCTTCTCGAGAGCGAGCATGCTCACCTGTCTGTGCCACTTGCCGGCATGAGCATCGCCTTCGATGCCGTATCCGGGAACAAGCTTTACAGACGGCACCTCCGTCTTCTGCGTGCCCTTTTTTTCGCTTATGCATACCGCTATGACTTTTCCCTTGTCTGCCATTCTAACCTCCGATCTCGGACATGAGCCTGTGTTCCATCCCGCGCGGACAGTTTTCTGAAGCCGCGAAACAGTGTGCCTCAGGTTTTTCGTATATGGTCTTTCTCATAGCCTCCCTGAGCTCTTCGTCACTGCCCTCAAGATAAGGCCTGAGGTCGGTCTGGACATCGTAGCTGAGGCACGGCTTCAGCTGGCCCTGCGATGTGAGGCGCACGCGGTTGCATCCGATGCAGAATATACCGTGTATCGGGCTTATGAGCCCGGCAGCGCCTTCTACGCCCGGTCTTCTGTAATATACGGCCGGCCCGCTGCCGTGGACCCTGCTGTCTTCTTCGAGGTCAGGCCAGCGCTCCATCAGTTTCCGGAGCACATTCAGGTTGGACATTCCCTTTACGGACGCCCCTGCACCGACCGGCATCATCTCTATGAACCTTACATCTATGCCGCATCTGAACGCGAGCTCTGCAAGATCCGTGACCTCATCCTCGTTGAAGTCTTCGAGTATGAGGCAGTTCAGCTTCGTCCTGATCCCCGAGCTGACGGAGGCCTCGATCCCCCGCAGCGTTTTTTCGAGATCGCCGCCTCCGGTGATGTATCTGAACCTTTCAGGGTCGAGCGTATCGAGGCTGATGTTTATCCCGTCGATCCCGATGTCCTCCAGCTCTTCAATGTACCTTTCGAGAGTCTGGCCGTTCGTGGTCACGGTTAGCTCTTCGATGCCCGGCAGAGTCTTTATCTTTCTCATCAGGTCCGTGCATCCCAGGCGCACAAAAGGCTCGCCCCCCGTGATCCTGATCTTTCTGATGCCGAGATCCGCGGCGGCTCTCACTATGCGCTCTGTTTCTTCATATGTCAGTATCCGGCTCATCGGGACCTTTTCGCAGCCCTCAGGCATGCAGTATCTGCACCTGAGGTCGCACCTGTCCGTGATGGATACCCTCATGTAATCGATGTTTCTTCCGAATCTGTCCTTCATATCACGAACTCATTTTACCACGACATGCCGCTGTTATGCACGACACACAAATGCCCTTTTGTGCTTGCTGTCAATATGGCTTATTCTATCATTTTTTTGTATAATTGCGTCGTACTTTAGCGCTGCGGTCAGACTGAAAGGATATATGTCTATGGCAAAGATCACCTGGGATAAAGAACTCGTACATCAGGCTGTGCTCGATCAGAAAGCCTTCTTCGGCTCCGGGGCCACGCTCGATGTCTCCTGGAGGATAGAGCAGCTCAAAAAACTGAGAAACGCTGTGAAAACGCACGAAGCTCAGATGTGCAGAGCTCTCGGCGAAGACCTCGGGAGGCATTCGGTAGAAGCATATTTCTGCGACGTAGGTCCTCTGATACTCGAGATCAACGAGACCATCCGCGGCCTCAGAAAATGGGCGCGCAGCGAAGTGCATTACAGCGGTCTGCTATGCTTCCCGAGCGCGGTCACAAAGGTGCATAAGATGCCTTACGGCACGACGCTCATCATAAGCCCGTTCAACTTCCCGTTCATGCTTTCGGTCGGAGTCCTGATCGCGGCTATCGCGGGCGGCAACACTGCCGTCATCAAGGCAAGCTCGAAATCCGTGGAATGCACAAAGGTCCTGAAGGAGCTCATTGCAGACACCTTCCCGCCTGAATACATCACAGTCATAGACGGCGGACACGACGTGGCGGATATATGTCTCAACGAGCGCTTCGACAAGATCTTCTATACAGGCTCACCGGCTGTTGCAAAGCACGTCATGGAGCGCGCTTCTGTCAACCTGACGCCTGTGGCTCTGGAGCTCGGAGGCGAGACCGGCAACTGGTGCGTGGTCAGAAAGGACGCTGATCTCGACGATGCCGCGCGCAAGGTCGCGTTCTTCAAGATGCTCAACAGCGGCCAGATCTGCATCAACATCAATCAGGTGGCCGTTGCAGAGGAAGTCGCCGATGAATTCGTAGAAAAGCTGAAGGCACAGATAATAAAGCATGCAGGGGAACACCCTCATCTTGATCCGGAGTATCCGCGCCTCATCACAGAGGCTGCCTACAGGAAATGCGCTGACGAGGCTGAGCTCTACCGAGACCGCATCGTATTCGGCGGCTGCGGAGACCCTTCATCATGCAAATACGACACAACGATAATCTATCCGGCCGGTATCGACGAGGACATCGTCACTCACGAGCTCTTCTCCCCTCTCCTGCCTGTGGTCACTTACAGGGATGAGGATATAGACGGGCTCCTCAGCACGATCTCGTCGAGAGAGAAAGGACTCGCGCTGTATATATTCACCGGAGACAAGGCATGGGCCGACAAGGTCATGAAGACAATGCAGTTCGGCGGCGGATGCGTCAACGAAGTCTGCCTCCACATGATGGTAAAGGGAGTTCCGTTCAACGGGACGGGCCATTCCGGCATGGGAGCCTATCACGGGGAATGGGGCTTCAGGGAGTTCACCCATCCGCAGACGGTGCTGTTCGGGCAGACATTCCTCAACCTGCCTCTTCGCGAGCATCCGTACAGCGGGGCCTTCGGACGGTTCAAATACAAGGTCATACGTTTACTCGAGCGCTGATATCAGCGCTCTTTTTTTACATAAAAAAACAAGCGGGAGACACTCCGCTTGTATACGCATTTAACTTATGCGCGGTGTGGGGACGGGTGAGATTACTTCGCGTCGAGCGCGTTCAGTTTTCTCTCGAATCTGCTGATCTTGCGGGAGACAGTGTTCTTGTGGAATGTGCCCTTTGCAGCTGCCTGCATGAGCTTCTTCTCAGCATGCTTGAAAGCCTCTGCGGCCTTAGCCTTGTCACCGGACTCTACCGCAGCGAGGAATGCCTTCTCAGCTTCCTTGATGTGGTTCTTGACTCTGGTGTTTCTTGCTGTCTTCTTGT
>CACYHM010000111.1 GCA_902774195.1 uncultured Eubacteriales bacterium | reverse complement strand
CTGTTGAAGTAGTAGTCGAGGTTCCGCTCTCCCGTCTCGCACATCAGCAGAAGCGTCTGCTCGCCCTCGCGCTTCTCGCTTTTGATCATGAAAAGCACGCTGAGCGTCGTGACTATCCCGACGGCAGCGATAAGAACGCATATCGTAAGCAATGTGATCCTTGATCTGAGAGAATGCATCAGTTCTTTTTCCTCCCGAGACTTTCCTGTATAATCCTGTTCTCGAACTCCGCCGCCGACAGCGGGCGCGAGAAGTAATACCCCTGCGCCACGTCGCATCCCATCTTTTTGAGCATGTCAAGCTGCGTCTTTGTCTCGACGCCCTCGGCAACGACAGGAATGCTCAGCTGCTTTGCTATGTCGAGTATGAGAGTCACGAGCATCGCGTCCTTTTCGTCGTGTTCCATGTTCCTGACGAAGTTCCTGTCCATCTTAATCACATCGACAGGCATCTCCGACAGCATGCTGAGCGAGGAACAGCCTGTGCCGAAGTCGTCCATCTCGACTTCGTATCCCCTGTCGCGCAGGCTTTTTACGACCTTTATGACCTGATCCGAGTCTTCGGTATATGCCGATTCCGTCACTTCGAGCATGATCGCACTGTGGTCCAGTCCGTTGATCGCAAGTATCTCTTCGAGAGTATCCTCGAGCGACGGATCGAAGACGTCCACCCTGGACAGGTTGACCGATACCGGCAAAGTCTTTCCGTACATCTCTTTCCAGCGCACGATCTGTCTAGCCGCTTCGTTCCATACGTACCTGTCCAGCTCGCTTATCTTTCCGTTCCTCTCGAGCAGAGGGATGAATTCGTCAGGCGGTATCATGCCGAACTCCGGATGGCGCCAGCGCACCAGGGCCTCAGCGCTCTGGAGCTTCGGTGTTTTCCCCTGTATGCTGTACTTATAGACCTCGAATTCGAATCCGTCCAGCGCGCGCCTGTAGTCGTTCAGCAGACGCTGTTCGTGTTCCTCGCGCTCGCGGACCTTGTCGTCGAATACGATTAGATGCTCTTTGAAGTGTCCGCGCGACATGCTGCAGGCCGTCCTCGCCATATCGAAGATCTCTACCGTGTCCAGTTCAGGCTGCGACTGCATCACGCCCATCCTCAGACGTATGGCAGCTCTTCCGGAGAGTTCATCGAGCACGCCCTGCAGGCGGTCGTATACCGCCTGATGATCACCTATATGTCTGCAGAATATGTCGAAGCGGTCCGCACCGAACCTGCCTGCTATGCCGCCGTTCTCCGAAGCGATTGGAACTGCTCGATATTGCATACTATGGCATCCATGGCCATGTCCGGATGATCGCTGTGCATGCGGCTTGCATACTGGAGGAAGAAGTCCCTGTTGTACAGGCCTGTAAGGCTGTCCGTTTCTGTAGCGGATATGAGTTCTTTTGCCTTCTTCTCGGCTTTCCGGCTTTTTACCATCAGCGCCGCGATCACTGCCGTGATCAGCATCAGCACGATCAGGAATATCTGCAGATTGCTTCTGATAAAGTCCCCGAAGGTCGACTTGGCGTCTTCAGTCAGGTAGTATGACAGGTCAGTGCTGATCGTGGATCTCGGCACCAGACCGGTGATCTTTGTGAGTATCGAGTAAAGTTCCTTGTCTCCGTTGTTCACAGCGAAGCAGTACTCCACGCCCGCTCCGGTATCGATGGTAGTGAGTCCGAGTCTTTCGCAGTCCCTCGACAGGTTGCTGTAGCGATAGTTGCTGATGAGCACGCAGTCCGCCACTCCGTCAGCCACCGCCCTGAGGCACTTGCCGGTGTCCGGATAGTAGACAGCTCTCCATTCCGGATAATTGTCCTTGAGAAAAGCGTCATAGTTCGGGTTGCCCTCGTTGACGGCAACCACCACGTGCTTTTTGTCTTTGAATCCCTCGCGGTCGGCCTGCCTGACCACCGCCAGCACATCCGTGGTTATCATCGGCGGAGTCATGACGATCTTCTTTTTCTCTCCGTCGTAGCTGCTCAGATTTGCAGGGAAGACGCAGTCGACCTCGCCTCTGTTCAGAGCGTCCAGCGCCTCAGCTGCCGTCGGATAGGCTGTCGCCGAGTAATCCATGTGAGCGTTGCCGAAGCCGTCAGACGCGTAGTCCAGATAATCCCTGAGAGCGCCGGTGAGCTCACCTGTCTCGGGATCTTTGGCGCAGAACGCCAGGTAATTGTCCTGATAGCCCACTCTTACTGTTCCGTGTCTGCCGAGCCATTTTTTCTCATCAGCGTTCAGAAAGGTATTGACCCCCGCTCTGATGACGTATTTGTCGGACATCTGCTGGTTATAGTAGCGGTTCTCGTCCTGTATGCTTCCCATCGCCGCATTGAGCTCGCCCAGCAGGTCTTCGCGGCCGTTGCATACGACAAAGAAGAAATCCGAGGAGCCGATCTTGCAGACCGGCACAAGCTTCTCGGGATCGCTGAAAGCGTCAGGCGTGATATACGCATCGAGCTCGCCTCTCTGCAGCATGCTGATCGAGTCTTCTTCTTTGGTGGTCAGCTCGACCACCTCGGCATCCACACCGTGCTGAGAGGCCCACTCGCGGTAGAATCCCTCCTGTATGCTTCCCTTGTTGATCCCTATCTTCTTTCCGTTCAGGGTCGAATAGTCGTCGGACCTTATCTCCTTATTGGCGGGAGATGTGAAAATGTAATATACCTCCGAGCCCATCGGAAGATCAGGGAAGAGCATCTGCGAAGCGCGTTCGTCGGTAAACGAAACATCGCTCATCATGTCTATCTCGCCCTTCTTCAGCATATCCATGAGATCGGACCAGCTGCCCTCGACGTATTCGTAGTTCCAGCCGGTGTATGCCGCGACTTTCATCTGGTATTCGTACGCGTATCCGGAGCGGCGCCCGGCATCATCTTTCGTGTTGAATGACGATTCATACCATCCCACACGCACCGTTTTCCCCTTGGAGGCGGCGCCGGCTTCAAGCGGCGGAAGGGCCGCAAATACAAAAGCCGCGCACATCAAAAGCACGGCTATCCTTTTGAATCTTTTGTGAACTGTTTTACTCATCATCTTCAGCTTTGTTCAGGAGCCTTTTCTTCCGGCTCTTCCTGCATACCGTTAAATCGGAAGCCGAGCATAGTTATATCGTCGAACTGATCGGCTTCGCCGACGAACCCGTCCTGATCCCTTTTCAATGCATGAAGAAGTTTCTTCATAGAAGCTTTTTTGTTCCTGCTGAGTGCCTTGAGCATGCGCTCTTCGCCGTACTGTTCCTCTTCGACATTGATAGCCTCAGGTACACCGTCCGTATATACGAAGAGGGTATCGCCCGGATCGAGATGGATGTCGTATTCTCTGTACTTCATATCCTCCATGCATCCGAGAGGCAGGCCATGCTTGTCCTTGAACGATTCGAATGCTCCCGAACTCCTTCTTACAGCAGGATACTCATGACCCGCATTGGCACAGCGTATGTCTCCGGTCTTAAGATCGACTATGCCTATCCACACCGTAACGAACATGCTGGCCTCGTTGTTGTTGCAAAGCTCGTTGTTTACTCTCACGAGCATCTCACCCGGATCGTAGCCGCTCTCGGTAAGGCCCCGGATCGCTGTCTTGCTGCGCATCATGAAGAGCGAGGCCGGTATGCCCTTGCCCGACACATCCGCTATGACAAGAGCCATCCTGTATGAGTCGATAAAGAAGAAGTCATAGAAGTCCCCTCCGACTTCCTTCGCCGGATCCATTGTCGCAAAGAGTTCGAATGCATCGTTGTTGAAATCGAAGTTCTTAGGGAGCGCAGACGCCTGTATGGTCCTTGCCAGCATGAGCTCCTGCTCTATCCTCTTCTCGGCCGCCTCGATATATCCCTTCAGGGCATCCACCGTCAGATTGATGTCATCCGAAAGCGAAGCGAATTCCGATGAGTTGTATACGCTGACCTTCTCGTCGAGGTCTCCTTCTGTGATCTTGTTGAGAGACTCATTGACCTTTATGAGATTGTCCACCACGAGGCTCTGTACAAGCACCGAAATAAGCACGTATATGACCGTGAATACCAGAATGTCAGCGAGTAAGGTCTCATATGCCTGAGCATCACGTGACAGGTATATGGTATCGTACGGCATGACTATGATAAGCCTCTTGTCCGGATCTGATGCCAATTGCGCTACCTTGCACATCCATTCACCATATTCCGTTTTCACGTCAAAGTAATCTGCGTCCTTATGCTCCTCAGCAGCATCGAGCGTCTCTTTTAAAGCAGCCCAGTCGCGGAAGCCAGAGATCGCGTTGCCCGATTCATCCACTATCACGAAGGCTCCGTCGTTGGCGATATATATCTCCATTTTTGAAAGGTCAAGGCCGTTTTCCTTGTACATTTCGTAATTATAGTCGGTATATACCTGTGCGATCTCCATCTCGAGCCTTGCGTTCTGCTCGGCAGAGAATGTCTGCAGGGAATAGTTGAACCAGAAATTCATCAGCAGCACAACAGCGGTCACACCGAAAAGCCATACCTGGAAGCGGTGAGATACTGTTACTTTATCGCCTTCAGGCCGTACGAACGGATTGTGCCATTCCCCGCTCATGACCTTGATCAGGATCGAGGACACCATAAGGCCGAGACCGGTGAACAGTATCATCGGCAATGCGCATATCCTCACCACAGTGAATGCCATAGCCACATCGTCCCTGTTGCTTACGAGCACCATGTACATGTGGAAGACCTCGATGACGCATCCCATGAAGAAAGAGTAGGCCAGCGATGGCTTCTTTCCCTTGAAGAGATACATGTTGAGGAAGGCTGCAAAGAATCCGGCGAGGCAGGTCGACAGGCTGCAGGCGATCGTCGTGAATTCCCCTACTTTGAAGTATTCTCCGGCGATGTAGCGCTCAAAGGCGCCTATGATACCCGCTATGACGCCGGAAACAGGGTCAAAGAACATGCCCGCCGACATCGGTCCGATATCCCTTACATTGAGGATCATGGTACCGAAGTTGACACCGAAATGAGTCGAAGCGATCGAGCAGCATCCGAAAATGATACCGATCACGACCCTGTCGCGCGTAGTCAGCTCCTTGTTTTTGTAATACCTGAACACCAATAGCGTCACGATGACATATGCAGCCGTGTGTATCGACATTCTCAGCATCATTATGAGCCTTGAAGCAAGGTTTCCGGTCACTATCACTCTGTTTCTCCCGTTTCTTTTCTACCTGGAAAACTGCTTGTTTTCTTCTTCTCTGAACTTTCTGACGGCGATCTTCATGTCGCGCTGCCTGCGGTAGTTCTCAACGAACTTCGAGCGGAAGCGGATCGAGTGGATCGGCTCGTCGAATTTCTTTATCAGATGGATAGCGTCGAACTTGCACCTTGTCGTGCAGACTCCGCATCCGAAGCACTTGTTCTGATCGACCACGGTCGCTCCGCATCCGAGGCAGCGCTCGGTCTCGGCCTTGAGCTGCTCTTCCGTGAAGGTCAGGCTCTCGTTATGCTTTGAACCGGCTTTTGACTTGTCGATCCCCGGCACCTGACGCTTGATGTTGTCCCAGCTGATATGATCGAAATCGAGGTCGCTCTTGTCGAGAGCGGTGAACTCTCTTCTGTCTCTGGCCAGAGTCAGACTGTGTCCCGGCCATACGAAGCGGTTGATGGATACCGAGGCCTCCTTGCCGGCTGCGATGGCATCGATGCAGAACTTCTGTCCAGTGTAGATGTCGCCGCCTGCAAAGATGTCAGGCTCGCTCGTCTGGTATGTGAGAGGATCGGCCTTGACGAAACCTCTGTCAGTGAGCTCCACATCGACTCCCGTGAGCAG
>CACYHM010000110.1 GCA_902774195.1 uncultured Eubacteriales bacterium | reverse complement strand
AGTAAAGACAGCAAGAAAGAAAACGAGTAAAAAAAAGAGAAGCAGCTTATTGCTGCTTCCCTTCAGAGGTGTATGTTCTTTGGAGCAGTACCTCGTTACCGTACTTGAATGATACTTCTACAGAGACACCGCTTATGCCGGTGTCTTTTTCTAAGCCCGCGCATAATTCCGTGAACTGCTCATCGCTGGAATCTAGGGTCTCTCCGAGCGATTGCTTGAGCTCATCGCTCTGCGCGATCTCAGGCGTCATGCTGTTGGATGCGCTGAGATCATATGTGTATATGAGCGTGTTTCCCTCAACGGATATTATGACATCCGTGCCCTCTACGGACTGTACCAGCTGCTGCTTTGCTGCATCATTGCTGTTTATATAGTCCTCGAGCGTAAGGGTGTAATCGGAACCGCCTGAGGAAGAGTTGTGAGTGCTGACATAGCGCGCAACTCCTATGCCGGCTCCGACCGCCACTACGACGACAAGTAAGATCACAGCCAGCTTGCGGCTTATCTTAGGCTTAGGCAGCGGGACGTTCTCGATCTTTGGCAGAGCAACGCTTTTTTTCTCCGGTGCCGAAGCAGCTTTTTCAGCTTCGGCAGCCTGCCTGCGAGCGGCTGCTTCGATCTCGGCAGCCTTTTTCTTTGCTTCAAGCTCGGCAGCCCGTTTCTGAGCAGCTGCCTTTTCAAGCTCGGCGGCCTGTTCCCGTGCAGCAGCTTTTTCAAGTTCGGCATCACGCTTACGCGCAACTGCTGCTTCCTGCTCGGCGGCACGCCTCTGAGCAGCGGCCTTCTCGAGTTCGGCAGCCTGCGCGCGTGCAGCGGCTTTTCTCTCTTCTGCTGCCTGCAGACGTTCCTGCCTGGCTCTTTCGGCTTCTGCTTTCCTGGCGTCCTTCTGCTTTTTCTTCAGGCCTCTGGCGAACTCTTTTGCCTTGAGACGCGAATCGTCAAAGGATCCGAGGCTGCGCATCATATCGATGGCCTTCTGCATGTTGTCTTCAGTGCCGCTCTCGTACAGCGCGGCCGCCTCGTTATAGACCCTGCGGTTCTCTTTGTCCTGCAGCTCTTTCTGATGTGCGGCCTGGAGTTCGGCAGCAGCCTTCACGGCTGCTTCACTCACTGCCGGACCCTTGCTTACCGATTCAGGTGTTCCGAAACCGAACTTGACCTTTTCGGCCGCAGCGGGACGCTTTGACGAAGCCTGCTGCTTTTTGCTGTATGCCGCATCCAGCGCGTCGCTTATGGCAGCTTTTTCATCTGATTCTTTCTTTTCGCCCGCGGCCGCGACCGGGCCCTGTGCACTGATGTTGATCACAGGAATACCGTTGTCTTCTCCGCATTTTTCGGCATCAGTGCCGACAGGCGCGTAGATAGTCAGATCGTCGCATCCGGTAAACGGGTGAGTGCCGAACGCGGTCCCGATGCCCGTGTATCTTCCCGGTATGCGTATGCTGGCGAGGCTGACGCATCCTTCGAATGCGCCGACACCTATATCCGCCGCACTTGCAGGTATCTCCATAGATGTAAGAGACGTGCAATCCTTGAAAGCATAGGCTTCAACGCTTTCAAGACCTGCAGGCAGCTTGTGCATCTTCAGGTTGCTGCAGCCGGCGAACGCATACTTGCCGATGCTTTTAAGACCGGTCGAGAACATGATAGTCTTGAGTCCGTCACATCCCTCGAAGCATCGAGAGTCTATCGTTTCAAGACCTGCGGGCAGTATAACGGAACGGAGGGCATGGCAGTCCTTGAATACCGCGCTCGAGATGCCCTTCACGTTATCCGGTATGATGACATCGCTGTTTTGCCCGGTGTACTCTGTGATTATGCCGTTTTTGATCTTAAGTCCCGATGATTGATCCATTACTTTGCAATATACCTCGACTCAATATAGTATCTCTTTTCGTTTGCTTCTCCCATTGAGAACGTTTTTCTCGGGAGCGCTCCGTCTGCCGCTACAGCAGGGAAGAGCATGAACTTATCCATCGGAGGGAGGAAGAATCCCGCATTGCCGTCTCTTGCCGAGAGCTTCTCGACTGCAGCTGTGCCGTGGATATAGTCGATATCGCAGTCCTTGTTTTCCTTGACCATGATGTCGAGCACGTGCTGGAGACATCCCACCTCGAGCTTGTTGGAAGGCTTCTCGATGATGATCAGACCTCTTCCTGCGCCTGTTACGTATGGAATGCCGAATGCGCCTTCAGGAACCGCAGCGCCGGCTTCAGCCAGATATGCCTTGCCGTTCGCCTTGTCGAGAAGAGCGACAGTTTCTTCGACGAGCTGCATCCCTGTCTGGCCCTTGCTTGCGAAGATGACTCTGTGGATAGGCTCGAATACGATGCCGTCATCGTGGATGTTCTCGATCTCGCAGAGGGCGTATCTCGCAGGATGGGTCTCGATCTCTTCAGGAGAGAGAGTCTTCTTGATGTTTTCCCATGCGGTCTTGGCGGTAGCGAGCGAGTGGTTGCCGTCGCCCATCGCCTGGAAGATCACGTGGCCCTTGCCGTATTTCTTTTCGGCTTTGTCGTAAAGCTTCGAAAGAGCTTCCTTTGCTCCTTCAAGATCCTTCTCTTTGATGAAGGAGCCTGTGATGTGGCCTCCGTCCATCATGAGGTCCGTATCGTAGATGACCTCTCTCTGCTGATCGACGAGAGGCTCGATAACTGTCTTGTCAGGGTCATCGATAAGGATGAGGATATGAGGCATCTCGATAGGAGCGTCTCCTCTGATCCTCAGACGAGGCGGTATGCGCTCGACTACTGTGCCCTCGGTCGCTCTCGTAAGGGAGTTCGAGCCCTTGCTGAAGTCATATGCTTCAAGATCCGTCGCGATCACGAGACCCAGACGTGTACGGCCTTCGGCTGTTCTCTGGATGAGCATGCAGCCCGGCTCCATTTTGCGGAGAGTGCCGTCAGCGAGGTATTTGTCCATCGTTGCGCGTACGTCTTTTATCCTCTCTGCTTCGCCCGGCTTGTCGAGATAGAGCTCAGGAAGCATGAGCCTGAGTGTCGACGGCGCGTCGCCGACGATCTCTTCGACCTTTTCCCAGTACTCCGGCTCGGAAGTGAACTGGTCGCAGGCGACTACAGCCCACTTGAAATAGTCGGTGCCTTCCTTTGGAAGCATGATCTCCGGAATATGGAATCCGAATTTTTCCCAATCGTATGTTGACATTTTAACTCCTCCGTATAATAAGAAAATAAAACTTGCTTATAACTGTTTTACTCTTGTACTAAAAGGATACAATCGCTACGATAATTATCGGCGAAAAAGTGAGATAATGCAAGGCTGAATGTGATACAATCATGTCAAAAGGGGGTATATATTCCCGACTTGAGAGAACGTTAGCACTCAAAACCTTTTTTTATGATTTTTTTACTTCAGGAGGTAAAAGAATGTTATCAAAAAGCATGGAACCCTTCCTCGCCGGAAGCTCGGCTATCAGAGCTATGTTTGAGGAAGGAAAGAGAATGGCCAAAGAGCGCGGAGCTGAGAACGTTTACGACTACAGCGTCGGAAACCCGTCACCTCATCCGCCTGTCGAAGTATATAAGGCTCTTGACTATATCAATTCGAAAGTGGACCCACATCTGGTCTATTCGTATCCATCCAACGCCGGTTTTGAATCGACGCGTCAGGCTGTAGCAGACAACCTCAACGAGAGATTCGGCGACTACTTCAAGATGGAGAACATCATCATGACGGCCGGCGCAGGCTATGCCATCAACATCATCATGAAGTGCATCCTCGATCCGGGAGACAAGGTCGTGGCATTCGCACCGTACTTTGTAGAATATGCCAACTGGGCAAAGAACTTCTTTGCAGACACGCTGGTAGTCCCGCCGAACTATGAGGGCGGTTTCGAACCTGATGCAAAGAAACTCAAAGAGATCCTCGAACCGGACGTAAAAGCCATCATAATCAACAATCCTAACAACCCGACCGGAGCTATCTATTCAAGAGAGTCTCTCGAAGCAGTCGCAGAAGTACTGAGAGAGGCAGAGAAAGAATACGGTCATCCTATCTATATCATTTCCGACGAACCTTACAGAGAGCTCGTATACGTAGACAAGAAGGTGGAATTCCTGCCTGAGATCTATGCCGACACGATCATCGCTTATTCGTGGTCGAAGTCTCTTTCGATGCCGGGAGTGCGTATCGGTTACGCGGCTGTCCCGAACTGCGCGGACGGAGCCGACGAGCTCGCTCACGCTCTCGAGATCGCACAGAGAGTGCTCGGCGCCAACAACGCTTCGACGATCGCAGAGCTCATAGTGGAAAGATCGCTGCATTCGACCATCGACCTCAGCTTCTACTACAGGAACGCGAAGGACCTCTACAGGATCGTGACAGAAGCCGGATTCGAGGCCATCGTGCCGCAGGGCGCTTTCTATCTCTGGTTCAAGTCGCCTGTGCCTGATGAGAAGGAATTCGTCCAGGCTGCCAAGGAAGAGGGCATCCTCATCGTACCGGGATCGTCGTTCGCAAGCCCTGGCTGGGTAAGAGCTTCGTTCTGCGGATCGCACAAGATGATC
>CACYHM010000109.1 GCA_902774195.1 uncultured Eubacteriales bacterium | reverse complement strand
CAGGAGCCATACCAGGAAGTCCATGTAGTAGTGAGACTGCACGCCCCATACGATCGCTCTGTGGCGGTACTCAGGAGCAGCCATCTTTCTCTTCTTGTATGCCTTCTCGGCCAGCTTCATAATGCGTCTGTCAGCTGTCTCGAATTCAGGGACCTTGCCGCAGATGGCCATGTAGTTGGTCTCTGTGTAGAGGGCGAGGTTGCCTCCGAAGACCTGCGGATAATCCGTCTTGTTCATGTCGAGCCACTCATTACGGCACTTCGTGGCAAAGTTGACTCTCTTCGCGCATTCGAAGTAGTAATCCCAGTCCCACTTGTGTCCTGTGTGCTCTTCGACGAATTTGATCGCTCTTCTGATCTCCTCAGCAGCGTAGTCCTGTACGTCTTCTTCCTTGTGGCGGAGAGGAGCCGGCAGCTGGAATACAGGTATGCCGTCTTCCTTCTCGAGCTTTCTCGAGATGACTCCGTTGCCGAGCAGCGAGCCGTCGCAGGTGGTGTTGCACTGGATAGCGCAGGCACCGAGGATAGGCGCGTCGTCATCCATGGATACACCGGCCTCTGCGGCAGGCATCGGGCAGACATCGCCAGGAAGTCCGTACTCCTGGACAACATCGAGATAGTGCTCTACGGCATGCTGGTTCAGCAGGACCGGAACATAAGTCGAAGGCGTCTCACGCGATGTGCACTTGAGGTTCGGGAATCCCATCAGTACCGTGGTCATCTCGTTCTCGTCAACGAGCACGTTGATCTTCGAGAACTCCTCGTCGTTTCCGACTCTGCGGTCTCCGCGAGCCAGAGTGTTGAGCAGCTTGGCCACGTCGATGATGATAAGATCCTGCTCTTCGTGAGCCATGCGGAGATACTCTCCTCTGAGGCCCTGTGTGAAGCGGTCGACCATCATAGGCACTGCCAGATAGTTAGCCATCCAGCGGTATCTGAAGAAGAATTTGATATTGCGCGGCTTGGCCATGAATTTGCCGAGTGTGAACAGGATGCCGAGCCATCTTGAATAATCGTAAAGCGTATCGCCTACTCCGCGCCACTCACGGCGTTTTCTGACCTTTCCGTGCGGCTTGTAGAGGTCGCCGTATCTAGTGTCACCCTTGATCTTTTCAGGGTTGACCATAACCTTTGCTTTCTTAACTGCCATCACTTGCCCCCCTTCTGTATCTTCTTGATGTCGATACTCTCGATGAACGCCTGTACACGGGTGCGCATCTGTCCGGAGGTACCGATAGCATACGGTCTGTCGACTGCGAGCACAGGATAACCGTATTCCTCTCTGAGGATATGGGATCCGAGCATTCTCTCATATGCCCACGGATCGCAGAACTTCATCTGCTGATAGATGATGCCGTCCGCCTTGTACTCTTTTGCGAGCTCGGCGACATACTCGCGGCGCCCGTCCATGGTCGGCGTATCCATCATGCGAGGGCACTCGCATCTGTACATGTAGTGCCTGCAGACCTGGGTCAGGGCATCCTCTTCATCATTGAGCTCGATCGGATCTCTGCCAGGGAGCGAGCCGTAGCAGAATCTGTCGGCGCATACGAAGGCGCCGCTGTCCTCGATGATCTTGATGAAGTCGGTATCGTCGACCTCGGAGCCGACGACCAGTACTCTGGCGTTGAACCACTGCTTTTCGTCCGGTTTTCTCTTCTTGAGTTCCTTGAGCGTGTCTTCGAGTTTGTCGATGATCAGATGCTTAGGAGCGACATAGCTCGCGAGGCAGAGCACGTTGTACTCGTAGCCTGTGATGACAGGTTCGTCGAGCTTGCGGAAGTCGCCGATCGCTCTCAGCAGCTCGCAGATCCTGTTGTGGTCTGCAACAGCCTTGCGGATCGCTTCATCCGATGTGTCGATGCCGTAGTTCTCTGCAAGCGGCTTAAGGATGTGGTTCCGGCACTGCAGTACATAAAGGTCGAGACCGTTGTAGTCGGCCTTCATCGGGATCTCCATGTAGTCGAAGAAGAATCCCTTCTTGTCCTTGCCCATCGCCTGGAGAACGTCCATGTTCTCTACGCAGCGGTTGAGCATCGTGCAGCCGTCAGGCGTGACGACTCCGTCGAGGAAGTTGAACCCTCCTTCGAGGGCTCTCTCAAGGATCGCTCTGGAATATTCGCAGAGGAAGCTTGTGAGGTAGTAGGTGCCTACATCGATCGATCCCGTACGCGGCGCACGGAGTCTCGACGAGAAGCAGCCCGGAAGATTGAGGAGCGGTTCAGGAACGTTTTCGCACATGTAGCCGATGCACTTGAGGCCCTCTTTCTGGGCCTTGCCGACCAGCTCGTTGTTCGCTTCCTGAAGCAGATCCTCAAAGTAGATAAGGTGCTTTAGGTCTTTCATATAAACTTTCTCCTCTTCCCTCTCAATCACGGCCGCCTTCCCGGCCGCCGAGTACCTGAGGAATCCGGTACTCACACTATTGGCAATATTTTATCATGCGGGGGAGTATATTCTCAATCAAAAAAAGAAACTGTACATAAAAATACAGTTTCCGGCCGCATCTTGACATATACCCTCCGGGGGTATATATTACGTCTGAAGATACCCCTTGGGGGTATATTGTCTCAGATATAAGCAGATATAAGCAGAGCAAAGTTAAGCAGAGGTTTGCAGATATGGCAGATATGAAAGACAGGACCAGTGGAAGCAAAGACGCCGTCAAAAGCAGCGCAGACGCAAAAGGATGCTGCGCCTGCAGCGAGAAGCGCAAGGAGCGCAGCCCCGAAGAATACAAAGACCTCATGAACAGGCTGAGCCGTATAGAGGGACAGGTGCGCGGCATCAGGGCGATGGTCGAACGCGGAGCATACTGTCCGGACATCCTGGTTCAGACGTCGGCAGTCAACTCGGCGCTGAACAGCTTCAGCAAGGTGCTTCTTTCGAACCATATTCGCACCTGCGTCAGGAACGACATAAAAGACGGAAACGACGAGGTCGTAGAAGAGCTCGTCGCCACCCTTCAGAAGATGATGAAGTAAGCGGAGGAGATCGCAGACGATGGAAAGATACACAGTCAGCGGGATGAGCTGCGCCGCGTGCCAGGCGCGGGTCGAGAAGGCTGTTTCAAAAGTCGAGGGCGTCGAATCGTGCTCGGTCAGCCTTCTTACGAATTCGATGACGGTAGAGGGAAGCGCTCCATCCAAAGACGTTATACGCGCCGTCACAGATGCGGGCTACGGCGCCGCGCTGAAGTCTGACGGCAGCGCGCGGGAGAAGCCGGGCAGCAGTTTTACAGCCGCCGAAGACGCTCTCGAGGACAGAGAGACTCCTGTCCTCAGAAAACGCCTCCTGTGGTCGCTCGGATTTCTTCTGGTGCTCATGTACTTTTCTATGGGCCACATGATGTGGGGCTGGCCTGTCCCTTCATTCTTCGAGGACAATCACGTCGCGATGGGCCTTCTGCAGATGATCCTTGCCGCAATAGTCATGGTCATCAACCAGAAGTTCTTCATCAGCGGATCCAGGGGACTCCTGCACGGCGCCCCTAACATGGATACCCTCGTAGCCATGGGAAGCGCGGCATCATTCTGCTGGAGCGTATACGTGCTCTTCGCGATGACCGGCGCCCAGCTTGCCGGCGACAGCGGGGCCGTCATGGCGTATATGCACGATCTCTATTTTGAATCCGCCGCCATGATACTTACCCTCATAACCGTCGGAAAGATGCTCGAGGCGAGGTCGAAGGGAAAAACCACAGACGCTCTGAAGAGCCTGATGAAGCTTGCTCCTCAGACGGCTGTCGTTGAAAGAGGCGGAGTCGAAACGGAGATACCCGTCTCGCAGCTTGCGGCCGGAGATATATTCCTGGTGCGTCCGGGTGAGAACATCCCTGTCGACGGCGTCATCATCGAAGGCGATTCGGCGGTGAACGAAGCCGCTCTGACCGGTGAATCAGTTCCGGTCGACAAGGGGCCCGGAGACAGCGTGTCCGCTGCGACAGCCAACCAGTCCGGCTTCATACGCTGCAGGGCGACAAGAGTCGGAGAGGACACGACCTTCGCGCAGATAATAAGGATGGTGAGCGATGCAGCGGCAACGAAAGCCCCTATAGCGAGGATCGCCGACAAGGTGTCCGGAGTGTTCGTGCCCGTGGTCATGGGCATCGCTCTCGTGACTCTCATCGTCTGGCTCCTTGCGGGCAAAGACGCTGGATTCGCCCTTGCCAGAGCCATATCCGTACTCGTCATAAGCTGCCCGTGCGCTCTCGGCCTTGCGACTCCTGTAGCGATCATGGTCGGAAGCGGTGTCGGCGCGAGAAACGGCATACTGTTCAAGACAGCAGCCGCGCTCGAAGAGACCGGGCGGGTAGAGACGGTCGCGCTCGACAAGACGGGCACCATCACGGGCGGAGACCCTGTTGTCACGGACGTGTTCACATGCCGCGGAGTGTCAAAGGATGAGCTTCTCACCGTGGCCGCCGCCGTCGAGTCGAGATCCACGCACCCTCTCGCGAAAGCTGTCTCTGAATACATCGGAGGGACTACGCTTCTGAATACATCGGAGGGACAACGCTGAGGATAAGCGACTATGCCGAGGTGCCGGGAGGCGGAGTGAAGGCCTTCACATGGGACGGTTCCAGGGCCGTGGGCATAGCCGGAGGCAACGCAGGATTCATGATTGAAAACGGTGTCAAAGAAGCTGATGTCGATCGTCTGCTCAGGGAGACCGCCGAGTTCGCGAACGCCGGCAAGACATCCGTGCTCTTCGAAAAGGGCGGCAGGCTCCTCGGTCTGATCGCGCTTGCGGATTCGGTGAGAGATGACAGCGTGGATGCCATAAAGCAGTTCAGGGAGATGGGCATAAAGACAGTGATGCTGACCGGCGACAGAAAAAGGACAGCCGAGGCGATCGCTGCCGAGACAGGAGTCGATGAGGTGATGGCCGAAGTCCTTCCGGACGGCAAGGAGGAGGCGGTCAGAAGCCTCATGGAACAGAGCCGCACCGCGATGGTCGGCGACGGGATAAACGATGCACCCGCCCTTACGAGGGCGAATGTCGGGATAGCCATCGGGGCCGGCACAGACGTCGCGATCGATGCAGCCGATGTGGTCCTGGTGAACAGCAGACTGGCAGACGCGGTAAAGGCGGTCCGGCTCGGACGCAGCACGCTGAGAAACATACATCAGAACCTCTTCTGGGCATTCTTCTACAACGCGATATGCATACCGGTCGCAGCCGGCGTGTATTACCCGGTGTTCGGCTGGACCCTGAACCCTATGCTGGCGGCGGCCGCTATGAGCCTTTCGAGCTTCTGCGTGGTGACCAACGCACTGAGGCTCAACCTGTTCGATGCAGGAGAGAGAAGGTCCGCAGGTCCGGCAGAAGAAAAAAGTCAGGAACAGGCAGACGCTGCATACGCAGCAAAAGCGCCTGAAAAAGATACAAGTACAAACGAAAGCGAGGAAAAAACGATGAAAAAAACGATGAAGATCGAAGGAATGATGTGCCCGCACTGTGAGGCAACCGTAAAGGGAGCTCTCGAAGCACTCGACGGAGTCACCTCCGCTGATG
>CACYHM010000108.1 GCA_902774195.1 uncultured Eubacteriales bacterium | reverse complement strand
TCATAAGGCATTACTGAAATGGCGAAGTGCGGAGTTTGTTTCAGACACTGCGATATACCTGAAGGAGGCACCGGCTTCTGCGGAGCCAGGACCTGCGAAGGCGGAATTGTAAAAGCTGCAAACTACGGCAGGGTGACTTCGCTTGCTCTGGATCCGGTCGAAAAGAAACCCCTTGCCCGTTTTCATCCGGGTTCCATGATCCTCTCGGCCGGCAGCTGCGGCTGCAACCTCAGATGTCCGTTCTGCCAGAACAACAGCATTTCATGGTCAGATGAGGCCTTTGACCTCGCCGGAAAAGTCCCGTATATATCGCCTGAAGAACTTGCGGCGACGGCGAAGGCGGCTGTCCCGAAAGGAAACATCGGAGTCGCTTTCACATACAATCTTGCGGCGACGGCGAAGGCGGCTGTCCCGAAAGGAAACATCGGAGTCGCTTTCACATACAATGAGCCCCTGACCGGATATGAATACGTCAGAGATACTGCGAAGCTCGTGCACCGGCAGGGCCTTCTGAATGTAATGGTAACGAACGGCACGGCAGAACTCAGCGTCCTCGAAGAACTGGCTCCCCATATCGATGCTATGAACATAGACCTGAAGGGTTTTACGGAATCGTATTACAGGGACCTGCTCGGAGGCGATCTTGGCATGGTAAAGGATTTCATCAGAGAAGCCGTGAAGATCTGCCACGTGGAGCTGACGACCCTGATCATCCCGGGAGAGAACGATTCGGAAGATGAGATGAGGGAGATGACTTCGTGGATAGCCGGCCTGCGCGGCAGCAAAGGTGATACCATCGGTAAAGAGATACCGCTTCACATATCCAGATTCTTCCCGCAGTTCCATATGACGGACAGGAGAGCCACAGATGTGAGGCGGATATACAGGCTCGCGGACGTCGCCCGTGAGAAGCTTGAGTACGTATACACAGGAAACTGCTAGGAGCGCAACATGGACAAAAGCACGATCGATTACTATAACAGAAACGCCGACAGCTATTACTGGAACACAGTCGGGGTGGACATGAGCGTATTCAGAAAAAAATTCGCGTCGTATCTGCCGAATGAAGCATCGGTGATCGACATGGGCTGCGGCAGCGGCCGCGATGTCATGGCATTTTCGGATATGGGTCACGACGCGGCAGGTCTCGACGCTGCAAAGGAGCTCCTGAAGCTTGCAGAAGAGAGGCTCGAGATAAAGACCATCGCAGCCGACATGTCTGAGTATAAGGCGGCATCGCCGTACGACGGCATCTGGTGCTGCGCCTCGCTCATCCACCTGAGCGATGAGGAGAAAGCCCGCTTTTTCAGGAACCTCGAACGCAATCTTAAGCCAGGAGGAGTACTGTTCATTTCGGTAAAAGAAGGCATAGAGACGGGCAGGGACGGCGACGGAGTATACACGAACAACTGCACATGGGAAGAACTCAAAAGATATCTTGAAAGCGCCGGGTGCGGGATACTCGAAGACAGAGTAACGACGGATGCCATGGGAAGAAGCGGCGTCAAATGGCTCAACGTGTTTGCGAAGAAGAAATGAGACCTGGTGCGGCTAATGAATGAAAAGACTGAAGAATTAAGAACAGTCATCGAACGCGCGAGGAGGATAGTCTTCTTCGGAGGAGCGGGGGTATCGACCGCGAGCGGCATCCCTGACTTCCGGTCGGAGGACGGGCTGTACTCGGCAGATCACGGCGGCGTTCCGCCGGAGACCATCCTGAGCGCGTCGTATTTTGCGCTCCACACTGCGGAGTTTTACGATTTCTACCGCAGATACATGGTGCATCCAGAGGCAAGGCCGAACGCGGTGCACAGGTATCTGTACGAACTCGAGAAGGAAGACAAGCTGAGGGGCATAGTGACGCAGAACATCGACGGCCTTCATAAGATGGCGGGGAACAAAAGGGTGTACGAGCTGCACGGCAGCGTGCACGAGAACTACTGCGTGGACTGCGAGAAGTCATATCCTCTCGAAAAGATCATGCAAAGCGAAGGTGTGCCCCGCTGCGACAGCTGCGGAGGCATCATCAAGCCGTGGGTCGTCCTCTACGGAGAGATGCCGGACAAATACACGGGCATAGGCGCCTGCAGGGAGATCTCAGGCGCTGACTGCCTCATCGTCGCCGGCACATCGCTTCAGGTCGAGCCGGCTGCATCGTACATAGATTACTTTACGGGCAGGGACCTCGTCGTAATAAACAAAGAGCCTACGCCCGCTGACGGCAGGGCAACGCTCGTGATACGCGGAGACGCTGCGGAGATCTTCGCCGGGCTCGAATGACATGCATGAAGAGAAGCGCTTCGGCGCTTTTTTTGCGTGCCGGATTTGTCGCATGGCGGGCGACCATTCCTCTTTTTATCGGTGCTAATATGCACACGAAAGATAAAACTGCGCACCGTAGACAAAGGAGGAAAGAAATGAGCAAGGATAATAAGAAAGACAATAAGAATGAAAACAAAAAAATCGAAGTAGTGTTCATCATGGACCGCAGCGGTTCGATGGGAGGTCTCGAGGCCGACACGATAGGCGGCTTCAACTCGATGCTCGAAAAGCAGAAGAAGGAAAAGGGAGATGTAATCTGGTCAACTGTGCTGTTCGATCACGTATCCGAGGTCGTGCACGACAGGGTCCCTATCGGCAGGGTGGATGAGCTCGACGAAGACACATACTTCGTCAGAGGAAGCACGGCGCTGCTCGATGCCGTAGGCGGGGCCATCCGCCACATCGGGAATGTCCACAAATATGCAAGAGAAGAGGACAGACCGGATAAGACGGTGATTGTTATCACCACGGACGGGATGGAGAATTCCAGCATGATCTACGACTACGGAAAAGTAAAGCGCATGATCAAAAGGCAGCAGGAGAGATACGGCTGGGAATTCATATTCCTCGGAGCAAACATCGATGCAGTGGGAGTCGCCGGCAGGATAGGCATCAGCGAGAAAAGGGCTGCGAGATTCCACAATGACGGTGCCGGGATAGCGCTTAACTTCTCGGCGGTCTCGGAGACCATCATGGGCGTAAGGTCAAAAGGCGTAGTATGCGAGGACTCCCTTGATGCCATACGGGAGGATTACAGTTCGAGATAATAAGTACCGAAAAAAGGATGGCAGATGGTGTAGAATAGTCGCATAGGAGCAGGCATGCCCTGATGGGCGTGCCTGCAGGCGGAGGTAGGAAATGGCACTGCAGATAATACGCAACGATATAATAAATGTAGAGGCTGACGCCATAGTCAACACTGCAAATCCAGCTGTCGCAGTCGGTCCGGGTGTGGATGAGGCCATATATACGGCAGCGGGCCGGGACAGACTGCTCGAGGCAAGGCGCGCCATAGGCCCGATGAAGCCCGGAGATGTCGCAGCCACTCCGGCGTTCGATCTAAGGGCGAAGCATATCATACACGCGATCGGCCCGGCGTGGAGGGGCGGCGGATACGGCGAGAGGGAGACCGTGGCAAAGTGTTACCGCGGCGCTCTTTCGCTTGCACTTGAACTCGGCTGTGAGTCGATAGCCTTCCCTCTGATGGCGACGGGCACCTACGGATTCCCGAAGGACGAGGCTCTGAAGATCGCGATCAGGGAGATCAGCGGATTCCTTATCGACAACGAGATGGAGGTCATGCTAGTCGTTTACGACAAGGAGTCTTTCGAAGTATCCGGCAAGCTCTTTTCGGACATAAAGACCTTCATCGAAGAGGATGAGGTAAAGGAATACAGCCATTACAGATACAACAGGCAGATGGCCGGAAGCTCAGGCAGGAATCTCTTCCGGAGCAAAGAGACGCGTATCCCTGAAGATGACATGTCCGTTCCTGCTGCCGGAGATTTCATGCCGGATGCCTCATACAAAGAATACGAAAAGTCCGATATTATGTTGTGTGAGACGCTTCCGCAGATGAGTGCTCCGGAAGAAGAACTGTCGGAAAGGCTCCTGCACATGGACAAGACATTTCAGGAACATCTATTCTGGCTCATCGATCACAGGGGGATGACGGATCCCGAGGTGTATAAAAAAGCAAACATCGACAGAAAGCATTTCTCGAAGATAAGAAGCGATATCAATTACTCCCCGTCGAAGAAGACTGCTCTTGCTCTTGCGATAGCGCTCGAACTTAATACGGACGAGACCATGGACCTCCTCGGCAGGGCGGGCCTGGCGCTGTCTCCCTCGATCAAGTTCGATAAGATCATCTCCTACTGCATAGAGCACGGCAACTACGATATATACGAGATCAACAACATACTCTTTTCCTTCGATCAGCCTACGCTCGGCGCGTGATGATGAAGGCAATACAAAACCGCTGCACGGCGATGGTCGCTGCGCAGCGGTCTGTCGATTTTTTGAAGTTCTTCTGCGGATCTGCATCAGGATTCGCTTACGTATCCTCCGTTGTTCCTTGAGATCCAGCCGATCCAGGTCTTGCCCTTGTTGATAGGCTGTACCGCATAGGCTCTGGCTGCGGCATCTTCTTCGCTTTCGCCTTCTTCAGGCTCCGGTGTGATTATGATGGCGGTGCTTTCCTTGTCCTTCTTCGCTTCTTCTATATCCACGCTCGGATCCTTGAGGATGAGCTTGTCATCTTCGATCAGCCACTCTATCTCCTTTACAGTGCCCTTGCTGTAGAGCTTGGCCTTGCCGCCCTTGAAGCCGTAATCACAGTACGTTACGCTGCCGCCGAGACCGTAATCATCCTTGGTGATGTAGTCGGTATCATCCTCGAACACCAGCAGGTTGTCCCTTGCGAAATCGTTGTTGAAGTCGGAAGTATGGTACATCCCGTCTTCTTCGTCGTACTTCCATGTCATGCCCTCAAGAGCGATCTCGGAGTACCTGATATTGATCGTCGTTGCAGGATCCTCGCTTACAGGACCCGGCTCATCGTTGAAGTAAAGCTTTGTGTATTCGTTCGGCTTTGTTCTTATTCCCTCGTTCTTGATGGTCGCAGGC
>CACYHM010000107.1 GCA_902774195.1 uncultured Eubacteriales bacterium | reverse complement strand
GAAGAAGCAAATTCGGTCCACGGGATAGAAAAGGAAAAGATATTCGAAGCGCTCGATCCTGATGAAGAAGCCGAGTTCTCGGGGCAGCTTTCATCGATCCAGACGGGACCCGATGATGAGGCTTTCTACAAAGAGACGAAAGCAGGGTACCTGCAGGGAAGATACCGGGACGAAAAGGCAGAGGTCACGAACAATATAGCGGTAGCCGAAAAGATGGGCAGGACCGATGAAGTTGAAAGACTCGCGATGCGCCTTATCGAACTCGATGAACTCATCAAAAATACAATGGAGGAAAGATAATGCCTGAAGATGTAAAGAATTCAATCAAGCAGATGGATGACATCTACGATGATGACGAAAAAGAGACCCGTGCTGAAGTGTCCAGGACCGAAGAACTCGCGAATTCGATAGTCGAGACAGCCAAGCTGACGGGCAACGAGGTCACTTATGCCGAGATCAACGCGATGCTGTCGGATGTGACTCCTGACAAGGAGACTCTCGAAGAGATATACGATCTTGTAGAGAGCCGCAACATCAGTATCATCGAGTCCAGAGAACCGACATCGATCGAACTCGAAGATGACGATGTCGATGATGACGAGATCCTCGAGATGGAGATGGAAGGCGATGATATCATCAATGACGAAGAAGACGAAAAGAAGAGCGGAGTAGTCATCAAATCGTCAGGTGAGATCGAAGTCACCGATGCTGCAAAGAATATCCCGACGGATGACCCTGTCAGGATGTACTTCAAGGAGATAGGCAAGGTGCCTCTGCTGACCGCAGAAGAAGAGAGGGAGCTTGCCATACGTATCGAACAGGGCGATGAGGAGGCCAAGAAGAAACTCTGCGAATCCAACCTGAGACTCGTCGTATCCATTGCAAGAAGATACCTCAACAGAGGTCTTTCGTTCCTCGACCTCATACAGGAAGGCAATCTCGGTCTTATCAAGGCAGTCGAAAAATTCGACTATACAAAAGGATACAAGTTCAGCACATACGCGACATGGTGGATCAGGCAGGCCATCACCAGGTCTATCGCAGACCAGGCAAGGACCATACGCATACCGGTCCACATGGTGGAGACCATCAACAAGCTGATCAGGATATCCAGACAGCTGCTCCAGGAGTACGGCAGAGAGCCGACCAGTGAGGAGATCGCAAAAGAGATGGGCATCTCAGTCGAAAAGGTAAGAGAGATAAAGAAGATCAGCCAGGATCCGGTATCGCTCGAGACGCCTATAGGCGAAGAGGAAGACAGCCACCTCGGAGACTTCATACCTGATGAGGATATCCCTTCACCGGTCGACGCCGCTGCGTATTCGATGCTCCAGAAACAGCTCCGCGAGGTGCTCGATACTCTGAGCGAGAGAGAGAAGAAGGTCCTTATACTCAGATTCGGACTCGATGACGGACGTCCGCGCACACTCGAAGAGGTGGGCAGAGAATTCAATGTTACCCGCGAGAGGATACGTCAGATCGAGGCCAAGGCTCTAAGAAAGCTCAGGCATCCGAGCCGCAGCAAGAAGCTCAAGGACTACCTCGAGTAGGGATCCCGGGACAGGAGACCAATGAGGCTCAGCAACAGGATATACGCGCTGGCAGACAGCGTTGTCAAAGGACATACAGCAGCAGATATCGGGACGGATCACGGATACGTCCCGATGCTTTTGATAAGGGACGGCATCAGTCCCCGCGTTATAATGTCGGACATTTCCGAAGGATCGCTTGCCAAGGCAAGGGAGACGTTCAGGCAGTGCGGACTCATGGATAAAGTCAGAGACGAAGACTTCAGGACCGGCGACGGTCTTGAGACGATCGGAGCCGGAGAGGTCGATGAAATCATAATTGGCGGTCTCGGAGGCCACACCATAGCCGGCATACTCGATGCGGACATCGAAAAGAGCCGCAGCTTCAAAAGGCTCATCCTGCAGCCGAGAAAGCATTCAGGCGCTCTAAGGTACTGGCTTTATGCGAATGGCTGGGACATCCTGACCGACACTCTTGCCGGAGAAGGCAAATTTGCTTGCGAGATAATAACGGCCGTGCCTTCAGGAGATAAATCGAAAGATCCTCCTTATCCCGAAGATGATATCCGATGGAAGTATCCTCCGTCGCTTGCTGAAGCTGATCCGGTACTCGCCGCAAACAGGATAGGCTGGAAGGCCGGCAGCATAAGAGAACAGATCGCAAACATGCAAAAGAGCGGCAGCAGCAACGAAAAGATCGCTGATCTCAACAGGGAGCTTGAATATCTCAGCTCGCTTCTTTCGCAGACAGAAAGCAGAAAGAAAACTCTTGAAAATACATTTTAAAGAAATATAATATTCAATGCGTTTGGGCAGACCAGACGATCGCGTGCATACGCATGAGGAAAGTCCGGGCTCCGCAGGGCAGGGATGACGGATAACGTCCGCCGCAGGCAACTGTAGGGAAAGTGCAACAGAAACATACCGCCGAAACGGGTAATGCCGTGGCAAGGTTGAAATGGTGAGGCAAGAGCTCACCGGCGTCATGGAGACATGACGGCCGTGTAAACCCCATCCGGAGCAAGACTAAGTAGGGCATTTTGCGGTGCGGCCCGTACCCGCCCGAAGGTAAGTCGCTAGAGGCTGCAGGCAACTGCAGTCCCAGATGGATGATCGTCTAATACAGAACCCGGCTTACGGTCTGCCCAATTTTATTATTTATAGGTATATGGAACTCAGATTAGGAATCGATGTAGGATCAACTACCGTCAAACTCGTCCTGATGGATGAGACCGGCAAAGTGGTTTATTCGAAATACGAACGGCACATGTCGAACGTATTCGAAAAAGCCGGAGAACTCATCAGAGAATTGAGAGAGACAGAAGGGAATATCAGCGTCAGACCCGTTATCACAGGGTCCGGCGGACTTTCGCTTGCCGATCTTCTGGGCATAAGGTTCGAGCAGGAGGTCATAGCCTGCAGCAGAGCTGTAGAAGAACTCATACCTCAGACCGATGTAGCGATCGAGCTCGGCGGAGAGGATGCCAAAATAACGTTCTACGGACAGACGGTCGAGCAGAGGATGAACGGCACATGCGCCGGAGGAACAGGCGCTTTCATCGACCAGATGGCAGTGCTGCTCAATACGGACGCGGGAGGCCTGAACGAGGCCGCAAAAGATCACGAGATGATCTATCCTATAGCTTCGCGCTGCGGCGTATTCGCAAAGACGGACATACAGCCGCTTATCAACGACGGCGCAAAGACGGCCGACATAGCGGCGTCGATATTCCAGGCTGTTGTGAACCAGATGATATCAGGTCTTGCCTGCGGACATCCTATCAGGGGCAATGTCGCGTTCCTTGGAGGACCTCTCGAATACCTTTCAGAGCTCAGAAACAGATTTATCGAGACTCTTTCTCTGAAAGAAGAGAATGTCATATTCCCTGAGAATGCAAAGTTTTTCGTCGCCATAGGCGCTGCGTATCTCGCTGAAAAGTCTGAAGCAGCAGAGCTTGATTCTCTGATCAAAATGCTCGACAATGCGTCTCCCGATGAGATAACGGACACGAAGTACATGAGACCGCTATTCCTCGACGAAGATGAACTCAGAGAGTTCAGGGAAAGGCATGCCAGAGACAGGATAAAAAGGGGGAATATTTCCGAGGCTTCCGGCCCGGTGTTCCTCGGCATCGACGCGGGATCGACGACGACAAAAGCGGCGCTCATCAACCGCAGCAAGGAGCTCATATACGAGCATTACAGCAACAACGAAGGAGACCCGCTCGAAGTCGTGAGGCAGGTCCTGAAAGAGATATATTCAGAGCTGCCTGAAGACGCGTACATAGGCAGGTCGGTCGTCACAGGCTACGGGGAAGGACTCGTCCAGACTGCCTACAGGATCGACGGTGGCGAGATCGAGACCATGGCCCATTACAAGGCTGCAAAGCAGTTCATGCCTGAGGTCAGTTTTATACTGGATATAGGCGGACAGGATATGAAGTGCATGCAGATACACGACGGCGCCATAAGCAGCATAATGCTGAACGAGGCGTGCTCGTCGGGCTGCGGATCTTTCATCGAGACTTACGCCAAGTCCGTGAGCATGAGCGTGCCCGAGTTCGCTGAAGAAGCCCTGAGATCGAAGAAGCCTGTCGACCTCGGCACAAGATGCACGGTCTTCATGAATTCGAAGGTCAAGCAGGCCCAGAAAGAGGGCTCGTCCATAGCGGACATCTCAGCCGGGCTGTCTTATTCTGTCATCAAGAATGCCCTTTATAAGGTCATCAAGCTGAGGAACACTTCCGACACCGGCCCGAATGTCGTTGTCCAGGGAGGGACCTTCCTCAACGAGGCGGTACTCAGGAGCCTTGAGATAATTCTCGGGAAAGATGTCATAAGGCCTGATATTTCCGGCCTTATGGGAGCTTTCGGTTCCGCAATAATCGCATGCGACGATTACAAGGAGGGAGACAGATCGACCGTGCTCCCTCTGGAACAGGTCGACAGTTTTTCAGTTGCAACGTCGAATGCAAGATGCGGCGGCTGCGGAAACAACTGCCTGCTTACCATATCCAGGTTCGCTGACGGCAGCAGATACAT
>CACYHM010000106.1 GCA_902774195.1 uncultured Eubacteriales bacterium | reverse complement strand
CGATCTTATCTTCAAGAGCAGCCTTTTCGACCGTGAGAGCCTTTTCTCTGTCGCCGGACTCTTCGCCTGTGGCGGTGAGTTTCTCGATGGTGCCGGTCAGTTCGGTCTGCGACTCCCTGTTGTCTTCGAGAGCGGATTCAAGCTCGGTTACGCTGTCTCTGACCCGTTCTATCATCTCGTTTCCGGAGAAGAGGCGCGATTCGCTCTCGCCTATCCTGACCTTGAGGGCTACGATCTTTTCGTTGTCTTCTTCGATCAGCGGTCTGATCTCCTCGGCCTCGGCCATGAGTTCTTCGACCTTCGTTTCTTTTTCGGCGTATTCGTGTTCGGCTTCTTCTATGCTCTTTTTGTGGCCCGCGATCATCTCTTCGGCTCTTGCGATATCCGAATCGATGGTCTCCATGCCGGATCTGTACCTTTCGGCAGCGCCCTCATCTTCTTTGACAAGAGCCTCGGCGTGGTCTCGGTCGGTCCTGAGCACATTGCCCGCTATGTCGAGTTCGGTGATCTCATTTCTCAGAGAATCTCTTTCGCTTCTGAGCTGTGTCCTCGCCTCTTCTTCTTTTTCTTTTGAAGCGGCAAGCTCGGCGGTCCTTTTTGCATATCCGTCGATCTGTGTGCTCAGCGTGCTGATCTCTTTCTTTCTGTCGAGAAGGTTTGCCGTCCTGTTCTTGAACTTTCCGCCGGTGATCGCGCCGTATGCGTTTATGACTTCACCTTCGACCGTTACGATCCTGAACCCGCCTATGTTCATCTTGGATATCCTGACGGCGTTATCCATGCTGTCTGCGATGATCACTCTGCAGAGAAGATAATCCACGATCTCCCTGAAGCGCTCTTCCGTATCGACCATGCCGGACGCAAGCCCTATGAAGCCTTTCGCAGACTTTACGTTTTTATCGAGCTGTATCCTGTCAGCCTTTACCGATGCGACCGGAAGGAACGTAGCTCTTCCGGAGCTGCTTGCCTTGAGCCATTCGATGGCCTTCATCGCCGATGCGTCGTCGTCGCAGACGATATTCTGGAGATTCCCGCCGAGAGCGGTCTCGATGGCAGTCTCGTAGCCGTTCGGCACCTTTATGATGTCAGATACAGTGCCGATTATTCCCTTGCGGCCTCCAGACATCACTGCCCTGACCGCGTTGTTATAGCCTTCGTAGTTGGCTTCCATCTCCTGGATGGTGCTCCTTCTGGCTATCGCTCTGTTCGACTTTACGGATATCTCGTCCGCTTCAGCTGCGATCCTGTCTATGTTTGAAGCGACAGATATAATGTTATCGGAAACTTCATCGAGTCTCTCTTTCTTTGATTTCAGCTGCGCTTCGTTTTCGGCTATCGCTTCTTCGAGTCTCTTCAGGTTCTCTCTGTTGTCAGCTCCGGCGCCGCCTCTGTTCTCAAATTCCTCGGTAAGGCTGTCCCTGCGCTCCTCCAGTGTCGTCATGTAGTTGCTCAGGGTCTTTATATCCGCGTTCTTCGTAATGTTTTTGTTGTTGATCTCGATGAGCTCGTTCTTGAGTTCTTCTATCTCAAAGCTGATCTTTGAGGATCTTCTGCTGTCTTCGTTGAACTTGACTACTGCGCTGTCGAGTTCGGCCCTGACCTTTTCGACCTCATCGTTCATGGCCTTCTCGCCTTCTTCGAGCCTTGCGAGTTCAGCTCTTTCCTGTTCGAGCCTTGCCTCCGAGACCTTGTATTCTTCGTCGAGTCTTGCAAGCTCCTTTTCGATGTTCTCGAGCCGTTCGCGATTCAGCTTGCCGCCGCTCGTTATGACAGCGAGTTCATCTATGGTCTCGAGCAGGCTGGCATTGGCCCTCGAATACTCATCGGAGAGGTCTATGTCTTCATCTCTCAGGCTGTCGAGCCTGTTTTCTGTCTCTTCGAGCCTTGCCGCAGTCTCTTCTATCTTCTTCTGGAGATCATCGAGATCTGCTTTTCCGGATTCCACGCTCGATTCGAGATTGCCGAGGTTATGCAGTATTATGTTGATCCCGAGGTACTTGTACCTGTCTCTCAGACTGATGTATTCCGTCGCTTTTTCGGAATCTTCTTTCAGGCCTCCGATACGGCCCTCGATCTCGGCGATTATGTCCCTGACCCTGTCCAGATCGACAGTCGCAGCCTTCAGTTTGTTCTCGGCCTCGGTCTTTCTGCTTTTATACAGAACTACGCCTGCAGCCTCTTCGAATATCTGGCGCCTGTTCTCAGGTCTTGTGCTCACGATATCCGCGATCTTTCCCTGTCCTATGATGGAATAACCCTCTACACCTATGCCGGTGTCCATGAAGAGCTCGCGTATGTCTCTCAGTCTGCACTGGTTGCCGTTGATAAGGTATTCGCTCTCCCCTGAGCGGAACATGCGCCTTGTAACGGCGACTTCGTTATATTCGAGCGGAAGTATGCCTCCGGTATTATCTATCACAAGAGTGACCTCGGCCATGCCTTTCGGCTTTCTGGTCGCGGTCCCGGCAAAAATGACATCCTGCATCTTGGATCCTCTGAGCTGCTTCGAACTCTGCTCGCCGAGCACCCATCTCAGGGCGTCCGAGATATTGCTCTTGCCGCTGCCGTTAGGTCCGATGATGCATGTCACTCCGTCATTCAGTTCGATGCTTACAGGGTCTGCAAAGGATTTGAAACCCTGCATCTCTATTCTCTTAAAGTACAATTAATACTCTCCCTTCGTGAGCGCGTCTTCTGCCGCAGCCTGTTCGGCTCTGGCCTTGCTGCGTCCTGATCCTGTTCCGAGCACCCTTCCGTTCATGGTGACCTGCATAGTGAATGTCTTGCTGTGATCAGGTCCGGACTGATCCGTTATCTCGTATGCTATCTTTACGTTTTTGTCTTTTTCCTGGAGTATCTCCTGGAGCTTCGTCTTATAGTCCTTGTTGAGCTTGCCCTCGGAGGCCAGCACTATCCTGTCTCCGAGAAGCCTGAGTATGACATCGCGGCAGGCCTCATAGCCGCCGTCCAGGATTATAGCGCCCATAAGAGCCTCAAATGCATCGGCGAGTATGGAAGGCTTGCGTCTGCCTCCGTTTGCCTCTTCGCCTCTGCCCAGATACAGATAGGCTCCCAGCCCCATTTCCGATGCGGCATCTGCGAGAGTATCCTCGCATACCACGTCTGCCCTGCACCTCGAAAGCATGCCTTCGTGAGCATCCTTCATAAGGCTGAAGAGTTCTGTTCCGACGACTGCGTCCACGAATGCGTCGCCGATGAATTCCAGCCTCTCGTTGTTCATATCGTAGCCGAGCCGGTGCTCTGATGCATACGAGCTGTGCGTCAGAGCGGTCTTCAGCAGCTTCTCATCCGAAAAGCAGTAGCCGGTCGTGTCATATAATCTGCGGTGATCTGCGGCTCTGGCCATCTATTGCTCCTCTTCACTTTCGATCTCGTCGACTTTCATGAATACCGCGTAAGGATCTTCCTCCGAGGCATCATCGTGAGATTTATCCGCATCAGGCTTCCTTCTCCAGGATTCGCTCGCGTTGGAAATAGCTTCTGCGATCCTGCCGGAAAGACTGTGTTCTTTTCTGATCGTCTCGTATTTGAGTATCGCTTCCTCGATCATGCCCGTTATATCGTTGTTTACATAATCGATGGCTCTGTGTATCGCGTAATAGACCTCGGTCTCCTTCGAATTGCCGTGTATCTTGAGCACAGCGCCTTTGAGTCCCAGTATAGGGGCTCCGCCGGCGTCCGCGTATCCGAAGGTGCTCTTCAGCTCTTTAAGTTTGTTCTGAGCAAGCGCAGCACCGACCTTTGCGAACAGGCTCTCTGTCAGCTTCTGCTTCAGAAGGCCCGTGATCGCAAGCGACATACCTTCGCTGCTCTTCAGGAAAACATTGCCGCTGAAGCCGTCCGTTACGACCACGTCCGTTTCTCCGAAGACGATGTCCCTGGCTTCGACATTGCCCTGAAAGTTGATATCGCTGTTTTTCAGCATTTTGAAAGCTTCCTTGTGCAGGTCATCGCCCTTTTCGTCCTCTGCTCCGACATTCAGAAGCCTGACGACCGGCGCTTCATTTCCCGTGATTCCCTTTACGAAGATGCTGCCCATTATTCCGCTCTGGAAGATGTATTCAGGCTTTGATTCCACGTTTGCTCCGCAGTCGAGCAGAAGTGTGCTGCCCTCCCTGCCGCAGCGCGGGAACCAGGCTGCGATCGAAGGTCTCTTTATGCCTTTGATCCTTCCCAGATTAATGAGGCCTGCAGAAAGCAGCGCTCCGGTGCTTCCTCCGGAGATGAACACATCGGCTTCACCCGATCTTATCATCCCCATGCCCTTCACGATGGTCGAATCCTTCTTTTTCTTTACCGCCATGGCTGGAGACTCATCATTGGTGATGACTTCCTTCGCGTCAACGACCTCTATATTGCTGCCGCTCCATTTATTGTCTTCAAGGGTCTTTCTGATCAGCGCTTCCGGACCGATGATCGCAATGGTCTCTTTTGTTTCAGGCGCTGCCTTTATCGCTCCTTTTACGATCTCTTCGGGAGCGTAGTCACCGCCCATGCCGTCAATCCCATGCCGTCAATCAGTACTTTCATTTTCTACTCCGTTCTAAGCTGTAACTTGTTTTTATCCTCTGTTGCGCCTGAGCTGGCCGCAGGCAGCGTCTATGTCGCTTCCGAGGGTCCTTCTGACCGTCACGGCCACTCCTCTTTTCTCGAGGATCTCTCTGAATCTGCGGACATTTCCGGGCTGCGCTGTTCTGTACTCTCTGCCGCTTACTTCGTTCAGCGGGATCAGGTTCACATGAGTGAGCCATCCGCTCAGCCTTCCGGCGAGTTCTTTCGCGCATTCCTCAGAATCGTTCACCCCGTCGATAAGGGCATATTCGAAGGTTACGCGCCTTTTTGTAGTTTCTGTATATTCCCGGCATGCTTCCATCAGCACGTCGTAGCCGTACTTCCTTGCTACCGGCATAGTGCGCTCCCTGAGCTGCTGATTAGGAGCATGCAGCGACACGGCCAGATTGACCTGCGGCACATCTTCGGCAAACTTTTTTATGCCGGGGATG
>CACYHM010000105.1 GCA_902774195.1 uncultured Eubacteriales bacterium | reverse complement strand
TGACTGCCGACTGCGTGTATCCGCAGATCTGTCCCGCTTTTGTCAGGCTGCCGTTATCTATTGCCGCAAGCAGCACTTTGATCCTCTGTGTATTCATCTAATCCCCTTTGAATCGTTCTCTTACTGTTTGTTTTCTTTGAGCATTTTTTCCTGCTCGTGATACGGGATGTATTCCTCATCGCTGAAGTAGTTCTTTATCAGTCTGACTACTGTGCCCGAGAGCAGGAATACAGCTATAAGGTTAGGTATGGCCATGAGTCCGTTGAAAGTCTCTGCGACCTCCCAGATGACTCCGAGATCCATCGTCGCTCCGAGGATCGCGACCAGCGCATAGACTATCAGGAACGGCTTGCGGGCCTTGCCTCCGAAGAGGAACTCGGAGCAGCGTGTACCATAGAGTCCCCAGCCGAGTATCGTCGAGAACGCAAAGCAGCACATCGCGACCGCCGTGAAGATGGATACCCATGCGCCGTAGGTGTTCGTGAAGCCCTGTATCGTGAGCTCGGCTCCCGCAGCCTGCCCGTAGACCACATCGGCGCGTCCGCACATGATGATGAGAGCCGTCATGGTGCAGATGACTATCGTGTCGACGAACACTTCGAAGATCCCGAAAAAGCCCTGCTTTACCGGGTGATTCACATCAGCGCTGGCGTGAGCCATGGAGCCCGTGCCGAGTCCTGCTTCGTTCGAGAAGATCCCTCTCGCGATGCCTTTCTGAAGGCTGAGGAATACCGTGCCGACCACTCCGCCCGTCACGGCCTTAGGGTTGAACGCGCCTTCGAAGATCGATACGATCGCTCCCGGTACGAACCTGTAGTTGATCACTATGACGCCAAGTCCGAGCAGTATATAGAACACAGCCATGAACGGAACGAGTTTCTCCGTGACCGCTCCGATCCTCTGGACACCTCCTATGAGGATGAAGGCGATAAGTACGGCAAGCACGATGCCGATGATGAGATTCAGCGTGCCGATGCCCTTCTCTCCCATCACGTTGAAAGAAGTGAGAGCTGTGTCTATCGAAGCCGTGATCGTGTTCACCTGTGCGGCGTTGCCTGTGCCGAATACGGCGCCGATCCCGAAGAGCGAGAACAGCACTCCGAGCCACTTCCAGTTCTTTCCTAGCCCGTTCTTTATGTAGTACATCGGGCCGCCGACATAAGTCCCCTGGTCATCTATCTCCCTGAAGTGGACAGCCAGTGTGACCTCCGAGAATTTCGTGCACATTCCGAGCATTGCGGATATCCACATCCAGAATATCGATCCCGGGCCTCCTATAGCGAGAGCTCCCGCAACGCCGGCGATGTTGCCGGTGCCGACCGTAGCGGCAAGAGCCGTGCACAGCGCCTGGAAAGGCGAGATCGCGCCTTCCTTCGTCTTGTCCTTGCTGAAGATCTTGCCGAACGTCTCCTTCATCGCAAGGCCGAACTTCCTGACCTGGATGAATCCAGTTCTGATGCTCAGATACAGACCTATGCCGAGTATACATACCATGGCAGGTATGCCCCATACGAAATTGTTGATAGCAGAGTTGATACTTACGATAGTTTCCATTGGATCATTCTCCCGTTTCTCTTTAATGGATAACCGCATCCGGCAAAAAAACAGAGGGCAGGCACGTCCTCCGGACTTTCGCATCCACACCATGCGGTTAAACAAATTGTGAACCCCGGTGCCGGACCGGCTCCGCGTCAGAAAAGTCCGTTCGTTTTGAGAATGAACAGGAACAGAGGTATCGTGAAGCAGGAGCATATGGTCGTGATCACGACCAGTTCTCCGGCCAGTTCTCCGTTGCCTCCCATTGAGCTTGCCATTGCGTACGACGCGAGGGCCACCGGAGCCGCGACCATGAGCGTGACCGCTATCAGCTGCACTCCCGTGATCCCTAAAAACACCGCCCCCGCGATGCCGAACGCCGGGAACACGACGAGCTTGCCGAGCGTGCATATGACTATGCGCGTGCGGTCGCTTTTGAAGCCTTCTATATTAAGAGCCGCGCCGAGGAGTATCATGGCGATCGGAGATGTCGCATCGGACAGCGAGCTCACCGTCATCTCCACAGCCGACGGCAGCTTTATCCCTAGCGCCATAACTATGAATGCAGCGATGCCTCCGTCGATGATAGGATTCGTCATTATCTTCCTGATCATCTTCTTTATGTCCACCCTGCCTCCGCGGAAAGTCTCAAAGAGGATCACCGCAGATATATTGTAGAACGGCACGACCAGCATCATGATGATGGCTACCGCCGTGATATTGCCCTTTCCGAACAGATTGACAGCGATCGGAAAACCCATCAGCACGTAATTGCTTCGGTACAGCGCCTGTATCATGGCGCCTCTTTCGTAGTTGTCCTTTTCGATGCGCACCACGAAGGCCCATGACAGCACGAACTGCAGCAGCGTGAAGCCCACGGCGTACAGCCCGAGCTTCATGTCCATGTTTTCGGCTATATTCTTGCCGTAGAGATTGTCGAACATTATAAACGGATAGAGCGCGATGAACACCACGTGGGTGAACTTGCGCACCTGTTCTTCCGTGACTGCACCCGACACCCTGAGTATGATGCCGATGATCAGATATATGGCCGACGGTATGACGGCGTTTACGCAGATAATGAAATTCTGAAGCATGGGATCATCACGCCACATAAGGTCTCAGCCGTCTGGTCAGCTGCGCCGCAAGAGCGATCTTGATAATGTCCGGGATGATGTAGGGGAAAACGCAGAGCGAAAGCGCCGCCATGAGTCCCGTGCCGCCGCTGCCTTTCGCTCCCGAAATGACGAACCACGCGGTACCGAAAGCGTAGCATACTGCAAGGCCCGCGAACATCGATATGACGAGGACGCGCATGCTCCTGCCGAAGAAATGTTCTGTAAGCCACATAACGAGCGCAGAGAACAGAAAGCCTATAAGATAGCCTCCGGTCGGTCCCATTATATGTCCTATGCCTCCGGTGAAACCCGAAAAGACAGGCAGGCCGGCTGCTCCGAGCAGCAGATATACGGTCACAGCAGCTGTCCCTCTTTTTCCGCCGAGCAGGCCTATGGCCATGAATACTCCGAATGTCTGCATCGTAAAAGGGACCGCCGCAGGGACGGATATCCATGAACATACCGTCATCATCGCAGCGCACTGGGCTATAAGTACAAGGTCTCTCGTTTCCAGCTTCTCTGAGACATGTCCTTCTGTAATGGTTGTTTCTTTTACTGTCATCTGTATCACCGGCCTTTTTTGCGTTTCGCTCCCGCAGTCCTTATCGCCGATTTGGCGAGGACAACGGTCGGGTCTATGAAGGCGCTCGATCTCAGTCCCATTATGCTGAACGCGATAGGAAGCTCCGTGCTTGCCAGAAGAAGCACCTCAGCCCCCTGACTGCTCAGGTCTCCTATTATACCCGTTATTTCTTCGCGCGGAAAATCCGCCGGATCCGTGTATCCTTTTTTGACATATTCATAGACCAGCGACATTACCGTCTTCTGCTGGTCCTCATCAGGATACACGGCCTGTATGCCGAAGCGCTCCAAAGCGGCGCCGTAGAGTCCGCTCCGGACCGTGCCGTCCGTTGCCAGGACAGCAGCTTTGTTCACGCCCTTCATCTTCAGCAGTTTTGCGACCTCTTCAGGCATATCGATTACGGGGATGCCTATCTGTTTTTTTATCTCCGGCAGATAATAGTGAGCGGCGTGGCACGCAACAACTATGAAGTCGGCTCCTGCCGCTTCGAGCCTTTTCGCGCTTGCCAGCATCTCAGGCAGCGGGCTTTCCCCTCTTCCCAGGATCGCCTCCGTGCGGTCCGGTATCCTGGTATCTGAATCCACTATCATCGGGATGTGTTCCTGGTCGGAGGCGGCGTCCGTCATGCTGATGATCCTGCTCATCAGGTCCACTGTCGCAGCGGGCCCCATGCCGCCCATAATACCGATCGTTTTTAGCATCGTTTTCTCCTCGTTCTACGCGGGGTATGACTTGTTTTTCATGTCGATCGCGTCCGGATCGACACCGTTTCTGAGGGCGGCTCTCCTTCTGAAATACTCGAGCGCCACCGGTCCGAACAGAGCGTAAGTCAGGATGTCCTCGTCCTGCTCTTTATACTCTCCGACCTCCTCTTCTAGCTTCCCGAGCTCAGGCTCTAGAAGATCGGCAGGCCGGCATGTGATCCTTTCGCTCTCATCTATCTTCGCCAGAAGATCAGGCGAAACAGGCATCGGAGTCTGTCCGTATCTGCCCTTCAGTATCTCCTGCGTTTCTTTGGACAGGATCTTGTATCTCTCGCCCATCAGTACATTCAGCACCGCCTGGGTGCCTACTATCTGCGACGAAGGAGTCACAAGAGGCGGCATGCCCAGATCGTTCCTGACGCGCGGCACCTCCTGGAGCACATCGAGGTATTTGTCCTCGGCGTTCTGTTCCTTAAGCTGAGACACCAGGTTCGAGAGCATGCCTCCCGGCACCTGATAGATAAGCGTCTTGATGTCCGTTCCCAGCACCTTCGTATTCATGAGTCCGCTTTTGAGAGCGGCATCCCTTACGGTCTGGAAGTGCGCAGCTATCTTCTCGAGCACTCCCATGTCCAGGCCGGTATCGAATTCAGTGCCTCTGAAGGTCTCGACCATGACCTCCGTGGCCGGCTGGCTGGTCCCTCCCGAGAACGGCGATATCGCCGTATCGATGCAGTCGGCTCCGGCAAGCACCGCCCTGTAATAGGTGATAGGCGCTACGCCGCTCGTGCAGTGCGTGTGCAGATGGACAGGTATCTCAAGGTTCGCTTTGAGCATCGATACCATCTCAGCCGCCGCATCCGGAAGCATCAGACCCGCCATGTCCTTTACGCAGATGGAATCCGCGCCCAGATCCTGTATGCGGAGAGCCAGGTCCTTCCAATACTCAGGCGTGTACGGCTCGCCTATGGTGTATGACATCGCAACCTGGGCGTGACCGCCGTACTCCTTCGCCGACCTTACGGCCGTCTCCACATTGCGCAGATCGTTCAGCGCATCGAATATCCTTATTATATCTATGCCGTTGTCAATGGACTTTTTGACAAAATAATCGACCACGTCATCGGAGTAGTGCCTGTATCCGAGAAGGTTCTGTCCTCTCAGCAGCATCTGGAGCTTCGTTTTCGGCATGGCATCTCTCAGCTTTCTGAGCCTTTCCCACGGATCCTCGTCGAGGAACCTGATGCATGCGTCAAACGTGGCGCCGCCCCAGCATTCTACAGCGTCATAGCCGGCCTCGTCCAAAAGGGCGAGGGCGGGCTCCATGTCGCTGAACGGCATCCTCGTCGCTATGAGCGACTGCTGGCCGTCCCTTATAGCCGTCTCCATTATCTTAAGTTTCTTTCCCATTTCCGGTCCTCCGTCACACTCCGAAGATCGCCATGAATACTCCGGCGGCTACTGCCGTTCCGATGACTCCGGCTACGTTAGGCCCCATCGCATGCATGAGCAGAAAGTTCGAAGGGTCGGCTTCTGCGCCTACCTTCTGGGATACCCTGGCCGCCATCGGCACCGCCGAGACTCCCGCCGAGCCTATGAGCGGATTGATCTTTCCGTGCGTCAGCCTGCACATGAGCTTGCCGAAGAGCACTCCGGCCGCCGTCCCGAAGCTGAAAGCTATCAGTCCGAGAATAACTATCTTGATGGTCGTCCACTTCAGGAAGGCCTCGGCGCTTGTCGTCGCCCCGACCGACGTCCCGAGAAGTATGACCACTATATACATTAGAGAGTTTGATGCGGTATCCTGCAGCTGGCGCACGACTCCGCTCTCGCGGAACAGATTTCCCAGCATCAGCATCCCGATCAGAGGCGCTGTCGAAGGCAGCAGCACGCATACGACTATCGTGACTATGACAGGGAAGAGTATGCGCTCCTTCTTCGTCACTTCCCTCAGCTGCTCCATTTTTATCTTCCGCTCTTCTTCCGTTGTAAGCGCCTTCATTATAGGCGGCTGTATTATCGGAACTAGAGACATGTATGAGTATGCCGCAACAGCGATAGGGCCCATAAGATCCTTCTGTCCGAGCTTCATAGCCAGGAAGATAGACGTCGGTCCGTCGGCGCCGCCTATGATGCTGACGCTCCGAACACTCCGAACTGCGCCGCGGCTCCCAGCAGGAAGCTCTTCGGATTTGCGATCAGAGGTCCGAAATCCGTGAGCGCACCGACCCCCAGGAATATGAGAGACGGCAGTATGGTCCACTCGTCGAGCTTGAAGAAAAAGTATAGCAGCCCGCCTTCCTCCATTATCGGAGGGTAGAGATTGACCAGCAGCATGCCGAAGGATATCGGCAGGAGCAGCAGAGGCTCATACTGTCTGGCAATGGCAAGATACAGCAATCCAAGGGCGACGGCAACCATTATCACGTTGCCGACTGTCAGGCTGAAGAAGCCGGTCTGATGAGCCAGATTCAACAAGGTATCACCCATCGTCCTGCCTCCCGGTATTATTCCACGTAAGCCACGGTCTGTCCGGACGCGGTGGTCTCACCCTCCGAGACGAGGATCCCGGAGACCGTGCCTTCCTTAGGAGCTACCACAGGTATCTCCATCTTCATGGCCTCGAGCACGATCATCGTATCTCCGCTCATGACATGCTCTCCTTCGTGGACGATGATCTTGTAGACCGAGCCCGCCGTACCGCATACGACAGGAACTCCCTTCGCCTTTCCGCCTGCTCTCTTAGGTGCAGGCTCTGCCGGAGCCGCCGAAGGAGCGGATGAGCCGCTCTTCTTTTCTATTTCGACCTCGAACTCTTCCCCGTTTACCTTTACGATGTATGTCTCCATGTCGCCCTCCGTACATTCCTTACGACGTAGCCTTCGTCCATTCCTTCGTCCTTCAGATACTGATGTATCGCCGCCGTGACGGCAGCAACGACCTCCGGCCTGATGCCCTCTTCCGCCGCAGGCTCCGCTGCAGCTGCCGCAGCGCCTTCCTCTTTTTCTTTCTCTTTCTCCGGTCCGCAGACCAGTCCCAGCAGCCATATGCATACCGATATGAACATTAGAACACAGAAGACCGTGCCCATGCCGATCAGCGTATACAAAAGCGCTGTTTTGAAGATCGCTCCTAAGCCCATGTCATCACCTGCTGCTGTTAGTGAACACCTCAAGTGCTCCTATTAGATACTTTCTCGAATCCTCGGGCGCTATCACCTTGTCTACAAACCCGTGCCTGGCAAGAGCCATAGCGCTCGACTGAGTGTCGCGGTACTGCTGCTCGAGTTCAGACGTCCATCTGCCGAATATGACCTCCGTGGCCTGACGCGGCTCGACTATACTGACGTTCGCGCTGTCCCACATGAATACGTAGTCTGCCCCGAGGCCCTTTGAATTCATCATGCTGTACGCGCTTCCGACTATAGATCCCGTCACGAGATTGAGCTTCGGCACATCCGATGAAGTCAGCGCCGTCAGCATCCTGCCGGCTGCCGCCGGAAGGAAGGTCTCCGTTGCAGAATCCGTCTTATAGCCTTCCGTATCCGTGATGGTCAGGAGCGGGAGGTGGAACCTCGTGCACATGTTTATCAGTGCGGCCGCTTTGTTGCAGCCGGCGGCAGAGATGCGCTTGCGTCCTTCGAATTCGTTGCAGGCCACCGCACCGACAGTCTGCCCGGCTATACGGATGAATCCCGTTATCATGCTGCGTCCCCTGGTGCCTCTGTACTCGAGGAATCTGCCGTCGTCCGACAGTTCCCTGAGTATGGCTTTGCCGTCTCCGAGCATGTCCTGT
>CACYHM010000104.1 GCA_902774195.1 uncultured Eubacteriales bacterium | reverse complement strand
GCACCATGATGTTTCTGAACTGCCAGAAGCCGAGCCTTATCAAGGATCCGTACGTGTATAAACCGGATTCGATCATGCTCGACCTCGAGGACGCAGTAGCTGAAAGAGAAAAGGATGCAGCGCGTTATTCACTCTATCACGCCCTGCAGGAGATAGACTACAGGGGCGTTGAGAGAGTAGTCCGTATCAACGGACTTGATACAAACCTCTGGCGTGAGGATATAAGATGCGCTGTTGCAGGAGGCTGCGATTCAATCCGAATTCCTAAGACCGAGACAGCTGATGATGTGCGTACAGTCGAGTACGCCATCGCAGAGGCAGAAAGAGAGTTCAACAGGCCGGAGGGCAGCGTGCTCATAATGGCGGCTCTCGAGTCTGCAAGAGGTGTCATCAATGCCATGAGCATCTGCGACTCATCTGAGAGACTCTTCGGCATCGCTCTTTCGGGAGGCGATTATTCCAAGGACCTCCAGGTTCCTATCTCAGGGACCGGTGTGGAGTTCATGGGAGCCAGGCAGCACATGGTCATAGCTGCAAGAGCAGCAAAGGTGCAGTGCTTCGATACAGTATGGACTAACCTCGATGATATGGAAGGTTTCAGAAAGGAGACCGAGATCATACATGCCATGGGCTTTGATGGCAAGTCAATAGTCAATCCGCGCCAGATCCCTGTTGTTCATGAAATATATACGCCGAGTGAGAAGTCTGTTATTTTCGCAGAGAAGGTCATCAAGGAGATCGACACCAAGAAAGCTCAGGGCATAGGAGTATTCACGGTTGACGGCAAGATGATAGACATCGCGTTCTACGACGGCGCAAAGAGAACTATAGCTCTGGCCAAGGCATCAGGTGTATACAAGGGGGATCTTTAGAATGAAAAACGCAGTAGGAAGAGAGATCCCGGAAGAGATAATCGAGATCACCGGGAAAGAGCCGTTTCAGGGCAACTATTACCGCGACGACAAGCCGATCACACTCCACGGCCCTACGATCCGTCCGGTAATGAACAACCAGAAATCCAAGCTGGTAGGAAGTATCAGGGAGGCGCTTGAGAAGTGTGAGGCACACGACGGCATGACCGTCTCGTTCCACCACCACTTCCGTGAGGGCGACCTGATAGTCAACATGGTAATGAAAGAGATCCACGACATGGGTCTCAAGGACATAAGAATATGTGCATCCTCACTCGGCAAGGCTCACAGCGCGCTCGTGCCGATGATAGAGGACGGCACAATCACGAATATTGAGTCGTCCGGAGTCAGAGGCGGCATAGGCGAAGCTATCTCGAAAGGCAAGCTGAAGGGTCTGGCCATAATGCGTTCGCACGGCGGCCGCGTAAGATCTATAGCTACCGGCGAGAGCCACATCGACATCGCTTTCATCGGAGCTCCGACCGCTGACGATTACGGTAATCTGAGAGGTATCGGAGGCAAGGCGGACTGCGGCGTACTGAGCTACGCGATAGTCGACGGCAACCACGCCGATCACTGCGTTGCGATCACGGACTGCCTGGTACCGTATCCGAACTTCCCGGCTCACATTTCACAGACCAAAGTAGACTACGTGTGCGTAGTCGATGAGATAGGTATCCCATCAAAGATCGCGACAGGCGCTGCAAAGCCGACCACCGATCAGAGAAAGCTGCTCATGGCGCAGTACTGCACCGATGTAGTGGTAAATACACCTTGGTTCAAGGACGGATTCTCGTATCAGACGGGTGTAGGCGGAGCTTCGATAGCTTCGACACAGTACCTCGCGGACATCATGAGAGAGCGCAACATCCGCATGGGCTTCGGAGTCGGAGGCCTAACAAAGGCAATGTGCAAGCTCCTCGAAGACGGCATGGCTGATGTCATGCTCGACGTACAGGACTTCGACCTCGACGCGGTAAAGAGCCTCAAGAACGTGAACCACCACAGGATCCCGGCTGCCGTTTACGCTAACCCTCTCAACAAGGGCGCAGTAGTAAACAAGCTCGACTACGTAGTGCTGGCATCCCTCGAGGTAGACGTACACTTCAACTGCAACGTAGTAGTCGGATCTGACGGCATGATCACCGGAGCTCAGGGAGGACACCCGGATACAGCTCAGGGAGCAAAATGCGCGATAGTCATCTGCCCGCTGCTGCAGGGCAGGATACCTGCGATCTGTACCGACGTCACGACAGTTACCACACCGGGCGAGAGCATTGATGTAGTAGTTACGGATTACGGTGTAGCAGTCAACCCTGCAAGACCTGACATACTGAAGGCATTAAAGGAAGCTGACTGCGTGCCGCTCAGGACCATCGAGGAGCTCCGCGACATCGCTTACTCAATAGTAGGCGAGCCTGACAAGGTGGAGTTCGAAGACAGAATAGTAGGCATCATCGAAGCGCGCGACGGCACCATCATGGACGTTGTGAGACAGATAAAGGAAGTTTAGGAACCAGGAGATAAATAAGGAGAAAAAATGGAAAAGATCAGAATGACCACCCCTATCGTCGAGATGGACGGGGATGAGATGACAAGGATACTCTGGAAGATGATCAAGGATGAGCTCATCCTGCCTTTCGTCGACCTCAAGACTGAATATTACGACCTCGGACTTCCTGTCCGCGATGAGACGGGCGATCAGATCACAAAAGACGCGGGAGAAGCAATCAAGAAGTACGGCGTAGGCGTAAAGTGCGCCACGATCACACCAAACGCCCAGCGCATGACCGAGTATAACCTCCACGAGATGTGGAAGAGCCCTAACGGCACCATCCGTGCGATACTCGACGGAACTGTATTCCGCGCTCCGATCACCATAGACGGCATCAAGCCTGTAGTACGCAACTGGAAAAAGCCTATCACTGTAGCGCGTCACGCTTACGGGGACCTCTACAAGGGAACAGAATACCGCGTGCCGGAGAAGGGAAAGGCAGAGCTCGTATTCACAGGCGAGAACGGAGCTGAGTACCGCGAGACAGTCTATGACTTCGAGTGCCCTGGAATTCTTCAGAGCATCTACAACAAGGATACTTCGATCGAATCGTTCGCTCACTCGTGCTTCAAGTACGCGATCGAGACAAAGCAGGACCTCTGGTTCTCCGCAAAGGACACCATCTCCAAGAAGTACGACATGCACTTCCGCAACGTTTTCCAGAGCGTATATGACGAGTGCTATAAGGAGAAGTTCGAGGAACTCGGCCTCACATATTTCTACACACTGATCGACGACGCGATCGCGCGTGTTATCCGCAGCGAGGGCGGCTTCATCTGGGCTCTCAAGAACTATGACGGAGACGTAATGAGCGACATGGTATCCACAGCGTTCGGTTCGCTCGCTATGATGACTTCCGTGCTCTGCAGCCCTGACGGCAAGTTCGAGTACGAGGCGGCACACGGCACGGTAACACGTCACTACTACAAATACCTCAACGGCGAGGAGACTTCCACGAACCCTATGGCCACGATTTTCGCATGGAGCGGCGCACTCAGAAAGCGCGGTGAGATGGACGGACTCGAAGACCTGCAGGCATTTGGTGACAAGCTCGAGGAGGCATGCATCGATACACTCAACGATGGCATTATGACCAAGGACCTGGTCGGTCTCGTTGACGGCATGGAAGCTAAGGCTGTTCTCACAAAGGACTTCATCGCAGCTATCCGCGAGCGCCTTGAGAAAAAACTCTAAACCTTACTTCGATAATATCAAATAGTACTAAATACGGGATATGGGTTTAATAACGACCCCCGTCGGGCACGCTCTCGCTGACATTCGGACACAGCGGTACTAAGCTTTGTCTGCGCCTGCGGCTTGCCAGTCGCTAAGTGCCGGCGTCCTCGAGTCACCCGCCGAGGGTGTTATTAGACCCATATTTATTTAAGTATTAGAATATCTGCTAATTTCAGGAACATATAGCAAGAATGGGAATTTCGATTTACAACACTCCCCTGTCTGAACGGCAGCATAAGGAATATCTGCGTCTTCTTGAGTCGTGCGGTCTGCGTGACGAGGGTGATGCGGATATCGTTGCGCTTATGACTGAAGATGACGAACTTATAGCGTGCGGTGCTCTGGCGGGGCATACGCTAAAGCAGCTTGCTGTCGACTCTGACGCGGAAGGCCAGGGCGCGATGGCTGCTGTCCTTTCCTCTCTGATAGCCGAAGCGTACGCCAGAGGCATCCACAGGCTCTTCCTGTGCACAAAACCGGAGAACCTGCGCATGTTCAGGTCCATGGGGTTCCATACGGTGATAGAAACGCCGGATGCCGTTCTGCTGGAGAATAGAAGGGACGGTCTGGAAAGCTTTCTGGAATCAATTCCGAAGTATGACGGAGTATGCGGAGCTGTGGTCTGCAACTGCGATCCGTTCACGCTGGGTCACCGCCACCTGATCGAATATGCTGCCTCGCACTGCGATAACCTGTATGTTTTCGCTGTATCCGAGAAGGGCTCGATGTTCAGCCCGGAAGAGCGGCTCGGGATGATCAGAAAGGGAACCGCAGACATAGAGAACTGTCACGTATTTGAAAGCGACCTGTATCTGATATCCCGTGCAACGTTTCCCGCGTATTTCATAAGGGACGAGTCCCGCGCCGACCTGGTGAAGTCAGATCTCGACATAGAGCTGTTCTGCAGGCGCATAGCTCCTGCATTGAAT
>CACYHM010000103.1 GCA_902774195.1 uncultured Eubacteriales bacterium | reverse complement strand
CCGCTGACGTACTCCCCACCGGCCTTCTTTACGAGCTCAGTCAGGAATTCCTCGATCGTAGGAACACCCGGCTCAGCCATCCTCATGAGTTCGATGCCTGTCCCGGCGAGCTGTGTCTCGGCCTGGAGGAAGTATCTTCCGTCAGTCCACAGCCATGCGCCGTCCTCAGTCACAAGCAGGTCTCCTGCCTCGCCTGTAAGGTTGCTCATGAACTCGCGGGCCTTGAAATAGTCATTTACATACTCCGAGCTGTGAAAGTCTCCGGAAGGGATATAGTGATCTCCTGTTTCATTTCAGTTTCTCCTTGTAAAAAATCAATTGACCGATGCACAAAAACATTGTGCACCGGCGCTTAAGTATCATGATCTTACTGATCAAGCCACTTTTTAAGGTCTTCTTCGGAATAGCGTTTGAATCTCTTCCCTTTCTTTACAGTCGCTCCGTCAGCATTCCTTTTGATCTCGTCGACCGCCTCGGTGATCTGTATCCCTCCGCTGGTGCAGAAAGGATAAATGGTCTTGCCTTTAAGATCGTTCTCACTGAGAAAAGACGTCACAGCCTTAGGGCATGTCCAGAACCAGATAGGGAACCCTATGAGTATCTGATCATAAGCCTTCAGATTCTGCCTGCCGTTCTCGAGATCGACCGGAACATTGCCCTCTATCTCTGCCTTGGCTCTGGCAAGAGTCTTGAAATATGACTTCGGATAAGGGGCAGACGGGATGAGTTCCACCGTTCTGTCGCCTTCCTCGAGAGGGAATTTTTCGACAAGTTTTTTTGTAACTCCGGTATGGGAGAAATAGATAACAGCTGTTTTCTTTCCGAACATATAATCCACCTTTATTCAATAACCTGCCGCATTACGCGGCAGGTTATTACATTCATTGCAGAGTTCAGACCCGTTTAAGCTTCAGCTTCAGCGAGTTCTTTCTGCTGCTCAGGGGTACCTTCGATCATTGCTTCGAACTTATTCTTGAACAGCAGCATCAGAGCTCCTGCCACGAATACGATGATAGCAGCGATCAGGAAGGATCTCGAGAAGCTTCCTCTCATTGCGTTGTAGAGAGGGCCGTAAGCAAGTCCTGCGAAGAAGATGATGAACGGCCATGCTCCGAGAAGAGTTCCGAGGTACTTCTTAGGTGCATATTCACTGATGAACGAGTTGCCCAGAGGCGAGAACAGCATCTCACCGACAGACATCAGGATAGCTGTCATGATGATGATCCATACGCCTACAGGCTTGCCTGTGCTCTTGTAGATTCCGGCACCGACTACCATCATGGCAACGCCGAGTCCGAGAAGCATGATGCCGAGAGCTGTCTTGGTCATCATTGAAGGGTCCTTGCCCTGCTTGCTGAGCTTGTTCCAGAGTGCAGCAAGTGTAGGTGCGAGGATGATGCAGAGCAGTCCGTTCATTGAGTCGAACCATGCTGTAGGCATCTCGAAGTTAGCTCCGAGGTTCCAGTTGGCCCATCCCATACCGCCTTGCGATGCAGGACCGAACTCGTAGTATACAGGCATGTACAGCAGGTACCAGAACAGCCAGAAGAGTCCGGACAGGAATGTGAGTACCAGGATAGCAACTACTCTGTTCTTCTCGAGCTTTGTGAGAGCTCTCTTGTCCTTCTCGATGTCAGCATTTTCGACATCCTCAGTTCTGTTGTCGATGAGGAATGGCTTCTTGCCGGCATCTCCGAGGTACTTCATACCGAAGAGCCACCATGCAGCGTCGATGACCATGAAGATAGCGCATGCCATGAACATTGCTCTGTATCCTGCGCCCTGAGTTGCGATCAGTGCGAGGAATGTAGTTCCGCAGAACGATCCGATGTTGACGAACATGTACTGGAGCGAGAATGCGGTCGTCAGAGTGTCCTTGTCATTGTCGAACTGTCTTCCGTTGATACCGGAAACGTTGCCCTTGAAGAATCCTGTACCTACAGCAAGCAGGATGATTGCCAGCCATACTCCACCGGCACCGGTTGCTCTGGAAATAGCAAACCATCCGGCAGCCATCAGGATCTCTCCGACAGGAACGAGCAGTCTTGGGCTTACCCATCTGTCAGCGATGAATCCGCCGATGATAGGTGTGATATAAGTCCATGCTACGAACTGCGAAGAGAAAATAGCGCCCTGTTCTGTTGTAAGTCCGAGTCCGCCGTTTGCAGCCTCAAGTACAACAAATACAGCGATTCCCCACTTGCCGCCATAGTACGCGAGTCTTTCGAATGTGAACGAAAGGCAGCATACGATGAAACCAAATGGGAACTTCTTAAGTTGTTCTAACATTGTTGTTCCTCCATAACTATGATTTTAAAATAATTATATTTAAACATACGATGTGTATGTGTAAATAACCTATTGATCCGCAGGATCGTCCTCGACTTCAAGTCCGGTCTTCTGCGAGAGCAGCTTTGCGACCTTGCGGCCGTTTTTGGCTGCGTCATTGAACGGGATCACGAAGCCGTTGTCCCCGTCCGTAAAGACGAAGAGTCTGTCATCCGATTTTACGATGGACGTGATGCTGCTGTAAGGAGTGATATCCGAGTGGCTGCCGCTGATCTCTGTGATGCCGTCCTCGCCGAAATCCAGCACGGACGACTCGCGGAACGGAAGCCTGCCGCTGTTCTTCTTCTTGTAGAAGTCCCTCTGCATGCTTCTTTTGAGCATGCCCGGCGCTCCGATCACCCATATGGCAGAAGCTATGCCCAGGGTAATGATCTCGATGATCAGCGCTCTCGTGCTTGCATGAAAGACTATGAATGCGATGACCATAGCCGCAGATACAAGCGGCAGAGATAGCCTCTGCAGAAGCAGTGTCCTTTTGCCCTGGCTGCTGTGCGTCAGCTGATACTCACTGAATTTCAGATAGTCCGAATCTTTTAATTTAACGTGTACCTTCAAAAGATGACACCCCTGAAGCGCTGAGCTCCTCTTTTAGAACGTGGTCTATACCCAATTAAAATTCGTGAACATTTTAACACTAACTTCACATAATGTACACATTTTTTTGCCATGTTTCAGAATTTGTTCCTCATGATAATTCTGCCGGAAAAAACTGTGTCCGGACACAATTAAAACCTAGAGATTCAGGGCCTCTCCTGTCTTGTGTCCGTCATGCCGGTTCTTGAGCGCCGGCACGTATCTTTCCTGATTGAAATACCAGGTGAATCCGTTTCCGTTGATCTCGCTTATGCTGGCGATAGTGATGAAAGCAGTGCTGTCGATCGACATGATCGCCCTTTTGATCCTGTTCAGGTTGCGCGTGCTCGCCACGCAGTAGATCACCTTTTTATCATCGTGCATGTATCCGCCTGCGCCGTTCAGAAGAGTGGTGCCGAAGCCCATGCTGAGCAGCTTTTCGTTCACGTCATTCACCTTCTCTGTGAATATCATGAGCTGTATGCCGCCCTGCTCCATCACGATCAGCTTGTTCATGACCACGCTGTATATCAGGGCGTAGAGTATGCCGAGTATGACACCGTTCGTATCGGTCACAGGTATCTGGATCAGGCATATTATGACATCGGAGATGTACAGTATGGGCGCGACCTTCCACCCGAGCTTGCGGTTCAGTATTATGGCCGGGATGTCCGTGCCTCCGGTGGACCCGCCCACTCTTATGACCAGACCGAGTCCCACTCCGTTGAGTACTCCCGCGCAGATAGCCGCAAGGAGAGGATCATCCACGAGATGAGTCAGCGTGCCGATGCTCTGGAATATCCCAAGGAACGTAGGATACACAAAGGTCCCTATCGCTACCGAAGCGGCAAACTTGTGTCCGAGCATGATCCATCCGATCACGAACAGAACGATATTGCATACGCCTACCACCACCGAGACGCTTATGCCGGTATAGTAGTTAACCATGCGGCCGATACCGCTCATGCCGCTTACTACCATGTTGAACGGCAGAGCAAAGCATCCGAGCGCGAAGGCGCACAGGATGTTTCCCGCAACCATCTGAAATATATCCGAAAACAGTTTCTTGTTCATTTCTTGATTCTTCTTTCAGTCAAATATCAGATGCCGCTCAGTTCGCGGCCGTCATGCCTGTCCTCGAGTTCAGACACATAGTCTTCGTCATCGAGCATATATGTGAATCCGTTTCCGTTGACTTCGTTCATGCTCGTAATGGTCATGAACGCGCTTTTATCGATCGAAAGGACAGCCCTTTTGACCTTATTGAAGTTGCGGTTGCTCGCGGCGCATAGTATGACCTCTTTATCGTCCCTGAGATAGCCGCCTCTGGCCTTGATAAGGGTCGTGCCGAAACCGATCTCAAGGAGCTCCTCGTTGACCTCTGGGAGTTTGTCCGTCCATATCATTATCTGGTAGCCGCCCTGCTCGAGCACTATCATCCTGTCCATCACGACGCTGTATACGAGCGCGTAGAGTATGCCCAGTATGATCCCTTCGGGCTTTGTGATAGGTATCTGCAGAAGGAATATCGCGATATCCAGGCCGGACATCACCGTTGCCAGCTTCCAGCCCAGTTTGCGGTTGAGTATCATTGCGGGCACATCGATGCCTCCGGTGGATCCGCCCACCCTCAGCACCAGTCCCAGGCCTATGCCGTCGAGCACGCCCGCGCATATCGCCGCGAGCATAGGCTCTTCGACGAGATGCTGCAGATAGGTCATCTGCTCGAAGATCCCCATGAATATCGGGAACGCAAATGTACCGAGCGCAATCGTAGCTGCGAACTTCCTGCCGAGAACAGCTGCGCCGATGATAAAGAGCGCCACGTTGAACACTCCGACTACATATGAGACAGGAAGGCCTGTATAGTAGTTGACCATCCTGCCGATACCGCTCATCCCGCTTACCACCATTTTGTACGGCAGCGCAAAGCAAACCACCGAAAAGGCGCAGATGGCGTTTCCTATCAGCATCTGCACGAGTTCGGAGACCGCTTTTTT
>CACYHM010000102.1 GCA_902774195.1 uncultured Eubacteriales bacterium | reverse complement strand
CGGAGACATCATCACCGCCGTGAGGCCGATCGCTCATCTGACGTTCAGATTCGGATCGGAAGATGAACTGGAAAGAGCGCGTGTCAGGATAACGGAACTTGTATACCCGGTGATGCGCAACTTATCACGATGATGTTGAATCTCCGAATAATGTGGTATAATGGTCACAGCATATCAATCATTCTGAAGGGAAGGAGCTGCAAATGAAGAAATTACTGTTTTTTGCCGGACTTATCGGCGGTATTGCCGGAACACTCGCTTACATCAACAAGAACGGACTTCCGGTACTCGGAAATATCACCATGCATATTCCTATCAAGCTCAGATATGACGGCTGGGATCTTTTCACAAAGGGAATCGAGATCGCCGAGGATCTGACAAAATAGGGCATTTTCAGAACTGATGCAGGATACGATCCGCGATCCGCGGGTCGTATTTTTTTCGAAAAAAGTCTTGACACGATAAAATATATTTGATAAAATATATTTGTATCAAATATAAATGAGGTGTGAGCAATGCAATATGACTACCGCGAAGTCATGAAACTGGATAATCAGATCTGCTTTCCGCTCTATGCAGCGGCGAGGTATGTGACAGGCCTGTACACCCCGTATCTCAAAGAGCTCGGGCTGACGTACACGCAGTACATCACATTCCTGGTCCTGTGGGAAAAGGACGGGGTATCTGTCAGCGAGATCGGCAGCAGACTGATGCTCGACAACGGAACGCTTTCACCGATGCTCAAAAAAATGGAGCAGGCCGGGTATATCGAGAGAAAGCGCAGCAGCGATGATGACCGCGTGGTCATCGTGAGTCTCACGAAAAAGGGAAGGGACCTTCAGGAAAAAGCAAAAGAGATACCGATGAAGGTGGGCGGATGCATAGATCTGCCGCCTGAAAAAGCAATACAGCTGCACGGCCTGCTTCATGAGCTGCTGGAGAATCAGAAAGGATAGCGCAAGGCGCAAAGGGAGGAGAAAAATGAGCAACGTTTATGATTTCACTGTAAAGGACAGAATGGGTAATGATGTAAGCCTTAAGGACTATGAGGGCAAGGTGCTGCTCATCGTCAATACTGCAACAGGCTGCGGATTCACACCGCACTATGAGCCGCTTGAGGCGATGTACAAGGAGTACAGGGACAAGGGCTTTGAGATCCTCGACTTCCCTTGCAACCAGTTCGCAGACCAGGCTCCGGGATCGGATGAAGAGATCCACGAATTCTGCACTCTCAAGTTCGGCACTGAGTTCCCTCAGTTCGCAAAGATCGATGTCAACGGCGAGACAGCTGATCCGCTGTTTGCCTATCTTGCATCAGAGAAGCCTTTCAACGGCTTCGGCAAGGGCCTGAAGAACGCCGCTCTCAACAAGTTCGCAGCGGCCAACAACAAGAAGTACGGTGACAAGACATACATCGGATGGAACTTCACAAAGTTCCTCGTAGACAGGGAAGGCAAGGTCATCGCGCGCTTCGAGCCGACCGTTGACATGCAGGAAGTAGAAAAGCAGGTTGCCGCCGCTCTGTAGGATAGCGGTAACATCGCCGGCTGCGGGATCGCGTCTGTACTGGCGGATCTGTGCGATGCCGGTCATCTGATAACGGCTGTTCCTTACGGGCTCCTGAGATCATCTGCTGATCAGGCAGATGCATCCGGGAGCCTGTTTTTCATTGTGAGAAGCTGACGGTTCACGCCGTCTGAGTATTCGTGGACCGAATCATCCGTCGCCGTTTTCCCGGCTGGTGATCTTTACCTCGACAGGGAAGACGCTGTCACCGCGCCTGAAAAGATCCCCGGCCACAGCCTCTTCGAATATCTGCTGAAGAGCGTAGACCTGGCGGTGGTTGAAAAACACCCTCGAAGCAAACTCCGCGATCTCGCCGATGACGGAGGCAAAGTCGATATCCGGGCTTTCGATCGTCTTCTCCCAGCTGCGGAGGCGCTGTATGAAAGCTTCCGTCTCGCTGTGCACCGGCGCGTGGAATATCTGCTCCGGCGTGCCGTCCTCGAGTATGAGACCCTTATCCATGTAGAAGATGCGGCTGCTCACGTTCTCGGCGAACCTCATCTCGTGGGTCACGACCAGCATGGTATTGCCCTGATCGGCGAGCCCGCGTATGACGTAGAGGACCTCGTCGACCATGCGCGGGTCGAGGGCTGAGGTAGGCTCGTCAAAGAGCAGCAGCTCCGGCTCCATGGCCAGAGCCCTCGCTATGGCGACTCTCTGCCTCTGGCCGCCCGAAAGCTCATCGGGCCAGCGCTCCCCGAGTCCGGAAAGCCCGACAGTCCCGAGCAGCTCATGCGCTTTTTCGCGCGCCTCTTCCTGAGTCTTTCCCAGCAGGGTGACAGGCCCCAGGGTTATGTTCTCCAGCACATTCATGTTCGAGAACAGGTTGAAGGACTGGAAGACCATGCCGATATCGCGCCTCATGCGGCGTATCGTCTTAGGGTCGTCGGTCATCTCTTCTCCCCTCAGGATGATCTTCCCGGACGTAGGCTGTTCGATGCGGTTGATGCAGCGGAGCAGCGTGCTCTTGCCCGTGCCGGAAGGCCCTATGACGGAGATGACCTCTCCGCGCCGTACCGTGCAGTTGATCAGGAAGTATATCACAGCCGTGAACACCAGCGAGAAGAACGATTCGTAAGTCCTCGCGCGTATGATGTCGGAGGCTTTGGTCAGATCCATCACCGCTATATATCCGACTATCGAGGTGTTCTTTATCATGGTGACCGTCTGGGTCTTGAACATGCCGAAGGTAAGGGCCACTGCCTGCGGGAACTGTATCTTCGTGAATATCTGCAGCGGACTCAGCCCCATGGCCTCTGCCGCCTCGATCTCTCCGCGGTCAACGCTGTTGAGACCGGTATTGAGCACATTGGCCACGCGGCAGCCGAAGGTGATCGAGAAGGCGATGATCGCGACCGGGATCTCCCTGAGGCCCATCTTTGAGAATATGACATAGAAGCATATCAGCAGCACCAGCAGCGCAGGTATGCCGTCTATCAGGCTGATGAAGCCGTTCATGAATGCAGATACAGCCTTGTTTCGGCTCCGCCTGAGCATGCAGAACAGAAAACCAAGCGCGCATCCGAGAATGAAAGCACCGGCCGACAGCTCCAGAGTCACCGCAAGGCCGCTCAGTATCATCTTCCAGCGGTTCTCGCGCACCAGGGTCTTTTCGAGCGAATTCACGATGTCTTCAAAAAAGTTTCCCGACCCGGTCCTGTCCGCCCTGACGACAGCGCTTATAGGCTGTGTGTAAAGAGGAGTGTCCGGGAACAGGACCTTTTCGGCCCGCTCGGGAGTTTCTCCTACGCCGCCGGACAGCATGTCCACGCGCCCGAATTCGGTGTCGCTTATGCGTGCGTCTATCCCCTCCGGACGGAACTCCACTGCATAGTTGTATTTATATGCGAAGCGCTTTGTCAGCTCAATATCGTAGCCGACAAGCTCGCCGTCCGCATAGAAGGAGTTCGGGACCAGCTCTCCGGAAGTCCCCACCGAAAGCACTCCGACGGGATCTTCCGCTTCGGGTATCTCCGGCATCGGAGGGACATCCTCGCCCATCCAGCGCTGATACATCTCGTCGAGATCGCCGGAATCCTTCATGTCTTTGAGGAACTCGTTGACCTGTGACAGCAGCTCCGGATACTTCGTACGCGGCGATACGGCCATTCCGACCGGAGTCTCGCCCACCGGCTCTTCGATCAGGCGGAATTCTCCCGGCTTTTCATTCATCGCGGCCTCGATATTGGACTTCGAATGGACGAAGGCGTCTATCTGCCCGCTGTCGAGAGCGATGACCATCTCGTTGACGGTCCTGAACTGTTTCTCCTCAGCCTTCGGGAAAACCTTTGCGACGTAAGGCTCCTGGGCGCTGCCCGTCATGGCTCCGATCGTGACCGACGGATCGTTGAGATCCTCAAGAGTCTCGAGCCGCTTTCCCTTGCCGTTACCGGCGCAGCCCGCCAGGATGAGGGCGGTCAGCAGTATTATGGAAATCGCGATGTTTCTTTTTATCATGATGCTCATATTTTAGCATAAGTCCGGAACCTCATGCAGATGCATCCGGAGGTTTGTGTTTTTTATTTGCAGCATTAATTGTTTTCTTAATTTCGCGTGTTATACTATCGATGTCAGAAAAAAGCTGACAGATGATCTGAAAACAGAGAAAGAAAAAGAGGAAAGAACATGAAAAAAGCCGGAAAGACAATAGCGATCATACTGATAGTCGTCATCATACTCGCGTGCGCTGTCGGAGGTTTCATCTTCTACAAGATCAAAAAGGCCGCGATCGGCGGAGAAGCCGCTCTCGATGCTGCTCTCAAGGACGCCGGCCTTGAAAGAAGCGCCGTATACGATGTTGAAAAGGACTATGAGTACCAGAACGGAGACGCCTGGTATGAAATAGAGTTCAAGGCGAACGGAGTCGAATATCATTACGATGTCGACGCGAAAACAGGCGCCATCAAGGGAAGCAGCCAGAATGCCGACTGATACGCAGGCATGTAAAACTGACAGCTCCCATGTGCTGAAGGAGAGGATTCATAGATCATGAAACAAAGAAGAAGACTGACATCAGTATTGACTCTGATACTCGTGCTCATGCTCTCAGTCTCCGCTGTGAACGTTCACGCGGAGACTTCTTCTGATGAGCCCGAAAAATGCACGGGTGTCTACGTAGGCAAGGCTGTCTCCGCGGATGATACGATGATCATCGCCAGGTCGGAGGACCAGTCAAGGGGAGCCTACAACAAGTTGTTTTTCGTGCAGCCCGCGACTGACAGCTCGGGCGGCAGGATCACGGATACCGGAGAGGGACAGAAGGGCTTCTCGGTGGAGATCCCTCAAAGCACCCTGAAATATACATATCTTCAGGACGCGTCGGATCTTGAAGACGGACCGTATTACGCAAGCTGCATGAACAGCCGCGGAGTCGCCGTGGACGGCACCGTCTCGACGACGGTGAGCGATGAGTACGCCGCTCTGGATCCTCTGAAAGAGGAAGGCGACGGCCTTCGCGAGTCGATCCTTCCGGCTGTGATCGCGTGCCAGGCGGTCTCGGCCGAGGACGGCGTGAAGATACTGGCGTCATACATCGACCGTTACGGCTCTGCGGAGTGCAGCACCACCCTCATTTCGGACAGGAACGAGGCGTGGATATTCGAGATATACGGAGGCAGCACCTACGCGGCCATGCGCCTGCCCGAAGACAGGATGGCGGTGTTCGGCAACGAGATCATGCTCGGATGGGCGGACCTTGACGCAAAGGACGGGTTCGTATTTTCGCCGAAGCTGAGAGGCTGCCTCGAAAAGCTCAAGGATCCCGTGAAGAAAGGGAAGAACAGATACCATCTGGCCCGCTCGATCGAACCGGGTCCGAGAAGCCCGTACTCCAACATGAGGACCTGGCGCGGCCATCAGCTCTTTGCCCCGTCATCGACAGGGGAATACAGCGATGATGAATTCTACGACCTGCTGTTCAAGCCTGAGAAAAAGGTCTCCGTGACCGAGATCATGCAGCTGTACGGAGACAGGTACGAGGGCACGAAGTACGACATGCGCGACCCTGAAAACGAGGACATGCGCCCTATAGGCGTCACGCGCCAGAGCGATGTCCACATCATCCAGACCTACGGCAGCCTGCCTGACAGCTGCTGCCAGCTCCAGTGGCTCGCCATGGGAAACGCCGAGCATGCCGTTTTCGTCCCGGCGTTCTCCGGGATCACCGACACCTTCGAAAAGTATAAGGTGGATAACGACGGCGCCGCGGTCAACGACAGCTATTACTACGTGTGCAGGTCGATATGCTCTGTCGCCGAGTCCGACAGGGAATACCTCAGCCCGGGCGTGAAGGATTTCAACCTCGCTCAGGAAAAAAAGATGCAGAAAGAGATCACGGCTGCGCTTCCGGACATAAAGGCCGCCTATGAGTCCTCGGAGGAGGAGGGGGAGGCCTTTGTGACGGACCTTGCCATGCGCATGGCTGAAGAGCAGTACGTCAACGCACAGGACATGTACAGCCGCCTTCTCTTCACGCAGATGGACAATATCAACGACAGGCCTGATAACGAAGGCAAGACCGTATTCAGCATGCCGGGATTCGAAGAGAAACAGGCCGATGTCCCTGATACGGCAGCGGAGAAGGGAGCGAAGACCGCGTCTGTGCCTGCCGGCACGATAGTGGTCATCGCGCTGCTGTGCTTTCTGAGCGCGCTCGTCGCCGCGGACATCATAATCAGGCGAAAAACCGGAAAAATTGATCAATGAACTATTTATTCACCGAATCACCCAGGATGTACGGAGACCTTCATCTGGGTCTCGCAGCGCTCGCTGTAGCGCTCAACATAGCGGTATACCATATCGTAAGAAACAAGCGCGAGGACCGGCTGCTCGACATACTGTGGGCCCTCGGCATATTCATGATACTGGCCGAGATCTTCAAGCAGTGGTTCTGCTACGAGTACTTGTTTGACAGACAGATAAACCTCAGGTACTTCCCGTGGCAGCTCTGCTCGATCGCGATGTACCTGTCGGTCTCTGCCAGATACCTGAAGGGGAAGGCGCAGGAAGCCGTGCTCGTTTACCTGAGCACGTTCTCGCTCGTCGGGGCGGTCATGGCGCTCGCGTCACCGGCCGGGATGCTGCTTGACCAGGCGGTGTTCACCTTACACTCATTCTTATATCACGCGCTGATAATCAGCGAATCCATGATCGCGATCCTGATACTGCGAAACAGGGAGATGCCGCTGTTCAGAAGCGCGCTGCCTCTGTTCGGAGTCACGGTCCTGATCTCGGAACTGATAAACCTGCTCGCAAGGCGGACCATCAACGACCCGCTGCGCGAGCCGAACATGTTCTATATCAATCCGTATTTCGAGACGACTCAGCCCGTGTTCAGAAACATCGCGCGGAGCTTCGGGACCTTCGCAGAGATAATCGTGTATCTGCTCTGCCTGATACTGGCGGCATACCTGGTATTCCTCGCAGAACCAGAGCCTTCTGAATTCCCGTTATAAGATTTTTGTCGCCGAGGTGGCTTCCACTACCAATGAAATACTGCTGCTGGAATATCTCCTTTCTTCAAAGAGCGATTTCTTTACCGCTCCTGCCTCTACTCGATACCACGGAAACTACGAGGGAGGACTTTTCGATCATTCCTTCGAAGTAACAAAAGCGTTGATAGACTTGACCGAAAAGCTTAACCTTAAGTGGGAGCTGAACAGAAGCCCCTATGTTGTGGGTCTATTTCATGACCTTTGTAAATGTGACAACTACATATACGAAAAAGGCGGGGGC
>CACYHM010000101.1 GCA_902774195.1 uncultured Eubacteriales bacterium | reverse complement strand
TTCGGGAGAAAAAATATTTTTTGAAAAATATTAGCACTCGCTATTGACGAGTGCTAACAAAAGTGCTATAGTGTGCTTGTCAACGAAAAGAAGCGGCCGCACAGGGCCGCGCAGTCAATGAAAAAAATCATTTGCATAAGGAGGCACACTATGTTCTATCCAAAACTTTTCAACGATGATTTCTTCGATGATTTCATGGGATTCGACTTCCCTCGTCTCAGAAACGATGATGTCGAGAGAAAGCTCTACGGCAAGCACGCAACAGGCCTGATGAAGACAGACGTCCGCGACAAGGACGGCAACTACGAGCTCGATATCGACCTGCCGGGCTTCAAGAAAGACGAGATCACTCTTACGCTCGACAACGGCTACCTCATCGTAGGCGCCTGCAAGGCACTCAACGAAGAGGAAAAAGACGACAAGGGCACACTTCTCCGTCAGGAGCGTTACTCCGGCGCGATGCAGAGAAGCTTCTACGTTGGAGAAGGCCTTGACGAGAACGACGTGAAGGCGAAGTTCGAGGATGGCGTGCTAAGACTCTGCTTCCCTAAGGAAAAAGAGCCTGAGCTGCCTGAGAAGAAGACCATCATGATCGAAGGCTGATAAAAGAAAACCTCTCATCTCTCATACTTAATACCTTCATACGTTATAACTGAAAAAGATTCTTTCAAAGAGCGATCCCGGCCTCGCGGCCGGGATCAGTTTTTTGTGTCTTTTATCTGAATTTTCTAGAAGCCGAGCATATCGTTCACAAGTATCACATGGATGCGGTCCTTGTGGCGCGAGTATCTCGTGATCAGGAACTGGCAGCATATGGTGTCAGGGCTCTTGCAGTCCATGCACGAGCCTGTCTTCGAGCAAGGCGTATCTATGCCGAATCTCTGGGCATTGGTCGGAGCCGCCACGCTGCGGGCCCTCTTCATCGCCCCGTCGAGATCATCGCACACCTTGTTCATGCCGGCGATGACTATCACCTTCTCAGGTCCGTGCGCAATGGCCGATACCCTGTTGGCGTTGCCGTCTATGTTGACGAGCATGCCGTCCTCCGTCATGGCGTTGGTGCTCGTCAGGAACACATCAGCCGAGTACGCGGCGAGCGCGGCGGCTTTCTTGTCTTCCATCTGGTCCCTGTCGACGAAGTTGTAATCACCCTTCTTCAGGGCTTCGACAAGACCGATCTCGTGGGCGCTCATCGCTCCTCCCATCGTGACCGTGCTGCCTTTTTTTATCAGGCCGAGCGCGGTCCTGAGAGCCTCGTCTTTGTCCTTCGCGTAATAGCCCGCCATGTTGCGGCTTTCAAGGCCCTTTATGACCTTCTGAGCCAGCTTTTCATTCCTCTTTGTTATGTTCTCGTTCATTTTCTCTCCCCTTTTGGCTGCATCACATATTCTTCAGCATCTCCATGACTATCCTGCTCGAATTGTCGGCTGCTGTGTCGCCGAAGTTATCAAAGCTCTCGTGAGCCTGGCCGTCGGCCTTGTCGGACATCGCCCTTATGATGACGAACGGCGTATCGTACTGATCGCATACCTCCGCTACAGCGGCGCCCTCCATCTCGCAGGCGATTGCTTCGAAGTCCTGCTCGAGTCTGTCGGCATAATCTCCGGAAGATATGAACTGATTTCCCGAGGCTATGGTGCCCCTGTGGACGTTATCTTTGCCCACGACATCGACAGCCGACTCATATGCCAGGTCTGCAAGCTCAGGATCGCTGTAGAAGTATCCTTTTTTTCCGACTTCCTCGCCGGTGTTGCCGTATGTCCATTTGAAGCCTTCGTCCGTCACGGTTCCGTAGTCGTGCTCGACGTATCTGTCGCCTATGACCTCATCGAGGACCTTCGTCTTATCGCCGGTGCCGCCGGCTATTCCCGTGAATATGACTTTCGAGATTTTGTGTTCGTTGAGCATGGCAGTAGCCACGGAAGCCGACAGGACCATGCCGATGCCGGACTTCGCTATCACCACGTTCTGTCCGCAGAGCGTTCCGACGTGGTATTCAACTCCGCCTATGGTATCCACATGATCTATTTCTGCCTCGTCGATGAGCATGTCGATCTCGTTATCCATCGCGGATATCAGGCCTATGTATTCCTTGTCTTCCATCGCGTCCGTGGCTTTCTGCACCTTGCCTCCGCATGCGCAGAGCATGGCGGAGACTGCCGCGATCAGCATCAGCGCGATGATCCGTTTCATTCTACTGTTTTTCCTCTTCATTACCGTTCCTTCTGCTTCCTCCGGCCTGAGGCCCGAGCTCTTTTTTCAGTGCTTCCTTTATCCTGTCCTTTTCGCCCTTTACGTAGTTCCTTACCCCGGTGTTCTTCACTTCGCTGCCCTTTACAACGTCCTTTACGGCGTTGTACTTATCGGCTACGGATACCACTGCGCCTTCTATCGAGTTCGGAGCCTTGCTGTCTCCGAGCGGCCACATGTGCCTCTCGATTATGTCTTCGGCCTTCTCGGGCAGCTCGCTCACTATCTCTTTCGCGACAGCCACTGATTCCTTCGGATGCTCCGCGACGGCCTCCCTGTCGGAAGAGTACTTGCTGCCTCTTCCGATCATCCCGAGATCGTGGCACAGAGAGCCTATGACGACCGCCGGGATGCTGACCTTTATATTGAGCTTTCTCAGAGCGTAGCATATCATGACGCTCGAAAAGGCCACCCTGAAGGTGTGCTCTCCGACTGTCGCCCACTGGTGGTGGGTCTGATCGAAGGCCTGCTTCATCTCGTCTGAAGACAGGACTTCGCTCCCGTATTCCTGCAGATCGCTTTTGATGCGCTCCCTGCGGTCCTCGCGCTTCTCGCGGATCTGCCTGTGTATCGTGCTTTCGTAGTATGGTGATCTCATATTTCCTTGATATATCAGATTTCAGCGCCGGTCAAAACAAGTCATACGCTACATCAGCGGAGATATCATCTTTGCCACAGGGCCGACCACCTTGTAGTAGGCGGCTTCGTTCTTAAGGCTCTCACGAGTTACCTCTCTGCACTCCGAAAGAGTATCCTGATAATCCTTCTCGATATCCGCTATGCAGTCCGTCTTATACATGTACGTTGCGCATTCGAAGTGATGGTACAGGCTCCTGTAGTCGAGGTTTATCGTGCCGACCACCGCCTTTATGTCATCGCAAACAAAGACCTTGGCATGCACGAAGCCAGGCGTGTATTCGTACACCTTCACTCCGGCCTCAAGCAGCGAACGGTAATGCGTCTTCGCAAGAGAGTATGCCATCTTCTTGTCAGGTATGCCAGGGAGTATGAGCTTCACATCGACTCCCCTCTGGGCTGCGAAGCGGAGCGCAGTCTCGAGCTCGCCGTCGAGTATGAGATAAGGCGACATGATATGCACGTAGTCGGTCGCGCGGTAGAGTATGTCGATATATACCGCCTCGCCCACCTTGTAGCCGTCGAGCGGATTGTCGCAGTACGGCATCACATAGCCTTTCGCATCCGGAACTTCTTCAGTCGGCAGCGACAGCCACTTTTCGTAGTCGCCTTCTTCTTTCCTGATGTTCCACATCTGAAGGAACATCAGGGCGAAGCTTTTCGCCGCAGGACCCTTGATCATCACGGCCGTATCCTTCCAGTGGCCGAATCTCTCGATGCGGTTGATGTATTCATCCGCGAGATTGACTCCTCCGTTGAAGGCGACCTTGCCGTCGATGACGAGTATCTTGCGGTGATCGCGGTAGTTGTAGTGAGAAGACACCAGCGGCAGTATAGGCGAGAACGCCTTCGCTCTTATACCCTTCGCTTCAAGGAGTTTCCAATAAGAGCTTGGAAGAGTGGACATCTCGCACATGCCGTCGTACATCACGCGCACCTCCACGCCTGCTTCGGCCTTCCGGGTCAGGACGTCAAGTATGCGTCCCCACATATAGCCCTCTTCGACGATGAAGTACTCCATGAATATGTACTTCTCGGCCTTTTCGAGCTCTTCGAGCATGGCCTCGAACTTCTTTTCTCCGAGCGGGAAGTATCTGACCTCGGTCTTGTCATAGAGCGGGAAACATCCCGTCCTGTTCAGATATCTGCACAGATCGTCCGTGCCCGAGCCGTCGCGCTCCACACTTGAGAGCACGTTCGCAGGCTGTTCCAGCATGGTCCTGGTATCTTCCACCTGCCTCTCGACCATTTCCATTTCCTTGCGGTGTCCGATATTGGCCTGGGTCCACCACAGCATGAAGGCTCCGGCAACAGGCAGAAATGCTATCAGCAGCATCCATGTAAGTTTTGCCGACGAGTCCATATTGCTGTTGAAAAGATAGATGACCATAACGAAAGTGAATATCCACTGTATGTACAGAAGGATATGGACCTTGTCCCTGGCCCAGATATAAGTGAATACCAGCAGAGCCACCTGCAGTATGAGAAGTATCGCGATTATCAGTGTCCTGCTGAACAGTATCTTCGCTATCCCCTTTTTTACAGGTTTCGCGAGCCTGACGACGTTTTCCGAGCTGTCCATATTATCCCCTTTCACTCACTGGATTATCTTTATCCTTCCTTCTCCGTACGGGTCGGCGTACTCATCTCCTATCTCTCCCCCGAGCTTGTCCTTTATGTAATCCATCAGGACTTTGTTATCGAGCCCGCCGCTTTCGTTCAGGACCGTCGCTCCGTCAAAGGCGGTGGCCCCGTCTCCGTGGTCAACCAGAAAGTATCTGCTTGCCGCTACTGTGTATTTCGCGGAAGGATCGATCGGCTTTCCTCCGACGGTCACGTTCCTGACCCTGCG
>CACYHM010000100.1 GCA_902774195.1 uncultured Eubacteriales bacterium | reverse complement strand
ACTGCGGGCGTTCCAGAAGTCTCCGGAAAAGGACCGGCAATTCATTGTGGAAAACTTCGAGGCATGGGCTGACCTGCTCCATACTTACCGGGCAGAAGAATACATCCGCGCCATCGAAGGAGTCACTACGCTCGAGAAGTATTACAGATACATGACAACGCAGGGAAAGAAGGATGCAGTCCTGTATGCGGACTACATCAGGAATGCGAAGGCCCTCGGATGGGATCTCAGAAGAAAAAGGATCCTGTTCCCGGATGACCTCAAGGCAGCCCATGACGAAGCTGCGGAGCTGTATGAATCTCAGAAGAATTCTCTGATAGACAAGCAGATCCGCGAGCATGCAGTGGATGTCGATTATAAGAACAATGGGCTCGTTATTCTCTGCGCGAAGAGCCAGGGAGACCTGAACAAAGAGAGCGAGGTGCTTCATCATTGTGTGAGGACATACGGCGATAGGGTGGCCGAGGGAAGGACGCTCATATATTTCGTCCGGAAGGCAGATGAGGTTAGGATACCGTACTACACGCTCGAAATAGATCCTCTGACCGGAGTGGTCGTGCAGTGCAGAGGAAGTCATAACTGTAGCATGACTCCGGAAGTGGAGGAGTTCAGAAAAGGATTTGAGAAGCATTTTCAGAAGATGATCAAGGAGGGTAAGACATGTCAGACAGCATGAATGCAATCGATGTCAACTATCAGACAGAGGTGGCGATAGAAAACAAGAGCACAGAGCAGCTGACCGCAGAGGTCAATGTCAGATACCGTCAGGCAGAGAGCCTGGCGTCCATGAGCCTCACCATGCTGGCTGATGCCGGCAGGAGACTCATAGAGATCAAGGGGAGGATCCCGCACGGCCAGTTCGAGGACTGGTGCGCCAACAATCTGGAATTCTCAAAAAGTAAAGCTGAAAAAATGATGAAGCTGGCCGAGAGAACCGATGAAGAGGGAAGCCTTTTTTCAAAAACGGAAACGTTTACGGATATTGGAATTTCAAGGGTTTGGGCGCTTTTGGCAGCTCCGGAAGAGGTCGCTGCAGAGGTCGTTGAGAATAACGATGTGTCCGAAATGACCGTCAGAGAGCTCAAGGAGAAGATCAGGAAGCTGAAAGAGGAAAAGATTGCCGCTGAGGCAAGAGCTGACGCCGCAGATCTCGCTCTTAACTCAGCTGACGCCCAGGACCTGGCCGATGCGCAGAACGCTCTCGAGCACATGAAAGAGGAGCTCGAGAGGAAAGAGGAGAACAGGCTCGCAGCTATCGAAGCAAAGGACAACATAGCCGAGCAGCTGAAGAAGGCGAAGGAAAAACTGAAGGCTGCGAAAGCGGCCAAGGATGAAGAGGTCGCTAAGGCTATCGAGGCCGGACGCGCGGATATAGAGAAAAAGGCGAAGGAAGATGCTCTCGCAGATGTCGCAGCGACACTCGGACAGAACTCGGAGGATATCAATCGCCTTGAAGCAGAGGTCGAGAGGCTCGAAGCAGAAACGGCCAAGCTGAGCAATACCACGCTCATGGAATTCAAGGTCTACGTCGACCAGCTGCAGGACATCTACTTCAAGATCAACGATCTTATATCCGAAGAGAACCTACGCGACGAAGAGTCCGGTGCAAAGATGCAGGCCGCCCTGCAGAAGATAGTGGAAGGATGGAGACCATGACGGAAATGACGGCTATTATGCTCCTGCTGACGGCACTGCTGCTGCTGATCGGAGTCATATTGATACGTATCGTCTGGGATACGGGCTACGATGCCGGATGGGAGAAAGGCGTCAAGGATGTCATCGGAATGCTTTCAGACGATTGCATCAGGGCCCTGGCCGAAGAAGCTGTTCAGGATCCGGAACAGCAGATGCAGATGATGGTTGACTGCGCGTGGAAGCGCCCGGAGACAGCAGATCCGAGACAGATCACATTGGAGGATATCTATGAAGAGGAGGCCGACAAGGCAGACAAGTGAAAGTGTTCAGACCTGTAGAAACTGAAAAATGCGCGATATGCGGAGAAGAATTCGACAAGCTGAAGCTGGAGAAAATATTCACCGGGAGGACGCAGTATATCTGCATCGGGTGCATGAACAGAGGCAACAGACAGATTGACGCCAAGCAAAAGGACTGGCGCAAAAGCAGCCGAGGCAAAGCGGTCATAGAGCACTACAAGAAAAGCAAATGACCAAGAAAGGAGATTCACAATGAGCAGACTTTACAGAAACAGAATGGAGTATATCGAAGTGATGAGGATGGCGCTTGAGGCCAAGGAGGACTTCAAGGATCTGGAATACCATCGCAATTCCACCACGCAGGAAGAGTATCTGTTCCTATCAGATATTCTCGGCAGAGTATTCTATTTCGATATTACAGGAATGAGAAACGAAGACATATATCACAGCATGGCGCAAATAGAGTGCGGAATGCAGCCGGAATGCTTCATATCCGACCGCAGGAAAATGCTCGAGATCGGCCGCATGTTCAATTAGAGGTGGAGCGATGCAAATGTGGGTACAGCATAACAAATGCGATAAAGGACGAGCAATCGAAGAAGTAGACGGTGCCGTGTATTGCCTCGGAATAACAGATGCGATGTTTGAAGACACCGTATATATCGAAAAATGCAAAGGCTGTCCAAGACTGCTTACAAACAACGAAGATAAAATAGCAGAGTTTATAGCGGAGAAAAGGCAGAAAGCAGAGGTGGAGTAAATGATTATCAAAGTAACGCAAGCACAAGGATTCAATTTCGGAGAGCCGTGTCTTATCAATACCGATGAAATACATTCGATATACAAAGACAGAGATATGACGGCAATCATATTCCGCAACAGGGGCGAATTAAGAGTCGCAGAAAGCGTTGATGAAATATGGGGACTTTGCAATAAGGTAGAAGCAGAGGTGGAGTGATGGATGACATTATAAAGAGAGAGGATGCGATAAAGGCGATGGCAAAAGCCGTAGGATGCATACTTTACGATGCAGAAGAAATATCTCGCCATGTCATGAATAGCATCCCGTCAGCCGAGAACAAGGGCGAGTGGATACCTTGTAGTGAGAGATTGCCCAAAGAGAACGGTAAGTCATATCTGACATTTCAATGCGGTGATGACATCAGGTTCGGATGGTGTCAGGTGCTTCGCTACGATGACGGATGGAATTGTTTCAAGGGTGACAAGGAAAGCGAGATCAAGTGCGTGGTTGCGTGGATGCCATTACCTGACCCGTGGGAAGGAGCAGACAATGAAGATTGACGAAGCAAGCATCAACCACAATGTTGTGAGATTAATATACGACCTTGATCCGTGGGATATGAGCGGAGAAACAAACGGAGAAGACCGCTTGCGCATCATGACGCTTGGATATATTCAAGGTGCGTGTGATTTGGCTAACGAACTGAAGAAGGTACTTGCAGAGTAGGAAGGAAGAGACGATGAGTGATAGCGCAGACCGTTGGAAAATAGATGGAGATTGTAGCAAGTGCCGCAGACAACCGTATTGTAAAAAAGCGTGTCGGCTTAATAGAAAAGCATTTACAGACATAATAACAGAAGCGATATATGACAAGACGGGATTAGGCGAAATTATGAGTTACCTTGAAAGGAGCAACGAATGATTAAAGAGCCGATGTTCATTAGTCCGAGAACATTCAGAGGCTATGAACAATACAAGACAGATTGTGCAAGAGCATCGGGATGGAATGAGGCGATGGCGTTCATCTTTGCGGAAGAACTTGAAACGGAACGGACAAGAACGATTCGAGAAAAGTTCTTTGTGGTCGAGAATGAGCAGACGGAAAGGAGCAAGTGATGAAATGTTGCAGATGCCCACTATATCACTATTGGAGTAACGAAAGTGATAGGGGCGAATCGTGTGCGATATTCGGAGATGGATGGGACAGTCCATTTCAGTATGAGGATAAAGATGGAACAATAATAGGCTGTTATCTCGATAGACACTATATCGAAAAAGCAGATGCCGAGAGAGACGAATACTACGCATCAATGGCAGAGTCAGCGGTACGATATTTTGAGGACGAGCCACAGACGGATTGCATTGAATGCCCGGACATCGGGGAATATCCCGAATGCTACGATAGAACAAAATGGAAGGAATGTCCACGGAGGAAAGGAGAATAACATGAAAGACAAGAACAATATAGAGATCGGCGTAAAGGCGACAGGCTTCGAAGAAGCAGCTGAACAGATGGAACTGATGGCCGATGCCATGAATGAGTTCCCGGCGACCGTGAACATTAAGGCAAAGGAATGCGAGATCAGCATCCACACGACCAATTATATAGAAATGTCAGAGTCGGAGCCTTCGTGGGCGAAGGGCGGAGTGAGACCGGAATCTGACCTCGACGAGGAATGGAGTCCGGAGGAAGAAGAGATTGTCCTGCCTAAAGGAACGATCAAAGAGATGTGCATGTTGGACTTCCTGAAAGAGACGAAGAAACGTGTGAAGAACGCACTAACTGCCGGGGCTGTTTTCCGGAAGATGAGAAAGGAAACTGCAAGGTCGCATTCGGCCCGGAGGACTGGAAGATATAAGTCGACTCACAGCACAGTCCGGATATAAAAGAAATCTACATATAAATAAGTAAAGAGTAGACCCGGCCTCGCGCCGGGTACGGGCTCGATTAGAGTATTAACTAAGCAACCAAAAATGAAAAAGGAATCAATGGCATCCAACTTCATAAGAGAGACATGCGTCGCAGGAGCAGTGATTGATGTTGTGGTCAAGTACAGCCAAAAGGTCATG
>CACYHM010000099.1:1338-7093 GCA_902774195.1 uncultured Eubacteriales bacterium | reverse complement strand
TTCAATGAGATTCTTACAGAGATATGTCGATCTGCCTGCTGATCTTACTTATGATCAGATCGCTTACGACCTCACCATGCGTACGGTAGAAGTAGAGGAAGTGATCGACACATCAGCGAAATTCCACGATATAGTCGTAGGAGAGATAAAGGAAGTAAAGCCGCATCCGAACGCGGACGCTCTGAAGATCTGCATGACGGATGTCGGAGACGGCGAAATCAGACAGATCGTGTGCGGAGGCTCCAACCTTACAGCCGGACACAAGGTCTGCGTTTCCAAGCCGGGCGCCGAAGTCGTGTGGCACGGCGAGGGCGAACCTGTCAGGATCAAAGAGAGCAAACTCAGAGGAGAACCTTCATACGGCATGATCTGTTCTCCGCTCGAGGTATACCTCGGAGACATCATCAGCAATGAGGATGAGAGATGGATCGTAGACTTCACCGAACTCGGGATAGACTGCGAGACCGGCCAGTCCGTAGCAGAGGTGATGGGTCTCGATGATGTGATACTCGTAGTCGACAACAAGTCGCTTTCGAACAGGCCTGACCTCTGGGGCCATTACGGTATCGCCAGAGAGCTTGCCGCCATTTACAAGGTCCCGTTCAAGGAACTCAGCAAAGAGCTCCCGGTAGGGCTTCCTGAGTATCCGGTCACCATCAAAGAGCCTGAAAGATGCAACAGATTCACAGCTACAAAGATCGATAACATCTGCGTCAAAGAATCGCCTGCATGGATGAAGACTCTCATAATAAATGCCGGAATGAGACCTATCAACGCTATCGTCGATATCACCAACTTCGTCATGCTCGCTGTCGGAGCGCCTCAGCACGCCTATGACAGCACTCATGTCGAAGGAGGAGAGATCGTCGTGAGGCTTGCCGAAGAAGGCGAAAAGCTTCTGCTTCTCGACGAAAAGGATCTTGAACTCACACACGATCATCTCGTGGTCTGTGACGCAAAGAAGCCTCTGAATCTCGCAGGCATAAAGGGCGGCAGGGACGACTCCGTCCTTGACAGCACTGATTCCATCATACTGGAATGCGCGGTGTTCACAGCACCGGGGATCAGGCGCACGACCGCGTACTTCAACGAAAAGACCGACGCGGCTCTGAGATACGAAAAAGGCATAGACACACAGAGAGCCGACCTCGGTGTCTCGATGGCTCTGTCGCTGTTCAGAGAGATATACCCGGAATGTGTTATCTCGGCTTTCGCGGACAATTATCCTGTCAGAACGGAAAACCAGGAAATAAACATCTCGCAGGAATTCCTAGACAGGAGACTCGGCGAGGTGCTGTCGCAGAGCACGATAGAAGACATCCTTAAGAGACTCGGATACATCGTCATATATCAGAATGGGGAGTACCGCTGCATCGTTCCTACATGGAGATCGACAGGAGACGTCTCTATCCACGACGACATACTCGGCGATATAGCCAGACTCATCGGATATGAGTACTTCAAGAAGCAGCCGCTTCCTGTAAAATTCGAACACTGTGTCAATCAGGTCAGAATGGATCTTGCCAGAAGGCTCAGGGAATACCTCGCTTTCAGATGCGGCATGAACGAGATATTCACATATCCGTGGATAGATGAAAAATACATCCGCGCTGCGAAGATCGATACTTCGGATTCGGTAAGGCTTGCTACTCCTCCTGCGCCTGAACTTGGCATACTAAGGAGTTCGCTGATACCGGGAATGCTTGAATCGATAGAGAAGAACCACAGATACTATGACGAATTCTCTATGTTCGAGGCTGCCCAGGTATTCGTGAAGGGCGAATACAGTCCGTCTTCTCCTGATGAGGTTCTGCCTGTTCACAGGAACTTTCTGACCGGAGTCTTCGCCGGAAAAGACGCGAAGGATCTGTTCTTCAGCGTCAAGGGCGTTATAGAGGGCATGAGCGGATACTGCCACTTCGAGCCTCTGACATTCGCTCAGAACGAAAAGCCTTGCTGGGCTGACGATAAGGTATGGCTCAATGTGATGTGCGGCGAAGTGATAGTCGGATCCATAGGGCTGCTCGCCGTATCGGCTCTTGCTGAATCGGGCATAAAGCTTATAAGCGCAGCTGCATTCGAGCTCGATACCGGCATGCTCACGCCGTATCCTTCGAGGACAAACGAGTTCGTGCATCTGCCGCTTTACCCGCTGGTGGATCAGGATCTCTCGATCCTCGTCGATGAGTCGGTCAAGTGGAGCCAGATCGAAGAAGCCATCGGAAAGATGGTCAAAGAGCTGAACTTCGTTGAGGAATACAGGGGCAAGCAGATCCCTGCCGGCAAGAAGTCGATCATGCTCAGCTACAGGATAGGCAATGACGATTCGACAATGACTTCGAAGCAGATAGAAAAGAGGATGAACGCGATCGTCGGAGTGCTTCAGAAGAAGGTCGGAGCTGAACTCCGCTGAGACCCTTCAGCCGGTACACCGCATTTGTTTAAAAATGGTGTATGGATCGCCTGCAAGAGGCGATCTATACACCATTTTGATAACCTGTTTTACACCGCTCGGCTGCTGTCCGGATATCTTCCGGAAGTGGAGCTTCGAAGTTGACGCGTTCTCCAGAGACCGGATGATCGAATTCGATATAATATGCGTGCAGCGCCTGGCGGTCTATCAGCTCTGTACTGCCGCCGTAGAGCCTGTCTCCGGCGATCCTGTGGCCGATATGTGAAAGGTGCACTCTTATCTGATGGGTACGCCCCGTATGCAGAGTGACTTCGACGAGGGTGTGGGGACCGTACCCGGAACTCTTAAATCGTTCGAGCACTCTGACTTCAGATCTGGCCTCCTTGCCGCCGTCCTCAACTTCCATGTGGCAGCGCTGTATGGACACGGAATCAGGACGTCCTATAGGGAGATCGATGAAGAAGTGATCTTCGGATAAATCGCCTTCAACAAGAGCGATGTATTTCTTTACTACTGTATTTTGCCGCATCTGGTTGGAAAGCTCGTTCTGAGCGTTTGCATTTTTGCAGACGATTATGAGTCCCGAGGTGTCCATATCGATGCGGTTGGCAAAGCGGACCTTGAATGACTGGCCGCTGTCAGCCATGTACTTCATCACTCCGTTCGCTATCGTGTGATCCGGATGGCCCTTTGTCGGATGAACGATGACACCGGGCTGCTTGTTTATCATGATGATGTCTTCGTCTTCGTATATGATGTCGAGAGGGATGTCCTGAGCGGGGAAATCGCTGGTTTCTTCAGGAAGCCTCACTCCAATAATATCACCGGCTCCGGGTTTCACATATCCCGGCGTCGGCGTTCCGTTGAGGTCGACGAGCGACTGATACTTCATCTTGGTCCTGAACCTTGCCGAGAACTTATAGTTGCGGCGGAGTATCTGGTTGATCGTCAGACCGGTCTCTTCTTCTGTTACAAGGTGTTCGTATTTTGCCATCAGAGGAGTTTGCTTGAGAGTTTGTTCCAGTGATCGTATTTCGATGTGCGTATGAGCCGTACCTCTTTATCCGACTGCGTGATCTCTATCCTGAGAACGCCGCCGAATTCGTGAGTTCGTCCGTCGAATGAGACCATGACAGTGCCGCCTTCGCATCTGCCTGTACCCGCGATGGTGATGGTCTCCTTTGAAGGAAGGAGTATGCTCGATCTGAAGCACCTGTATGCATTGGTGCTCATCGGCGCGATAGGAGTGATCTGCAGAACCTCGAGTTCAGGTGAGACGAGGGAGCCGCCGAGAGAGTAGTTATAAGCGGTCGAGCCGACCGGAGTGGAAATGATGAGACCGTCTCCGGAAAAATCCTGGATCTTCGTGTTGTCTATGGATATCTCGTAATGAGAGGCGTGGGAGAAAGGACCTCTGACCACGATCTCGTTGATACCTGTACGAAGGAATTCACCTCTTCTGGTGATTATTCTGGCCTGTACCGGTCTTATCTTCTGGAGCTGGTAATCGCCCTTTGAAATGTATTCGAGCGTCGGTCTGAGATTGCGCGGCGATGCTTCCTGGAAGAATCCGAGATGTCCGGTATTGATGCCGATAATAGGCGCGGAAGGAAAGCCGCATTTATGTACGAAACTCAGGAAAGTGCCGTCGCCTCCTATGCAGGCGAGGACATCGGCTTCTTCGGAATACTCGTCGAGCATCTCAAACCCGAATTCATCAAGAAGGGATGTAAGTTCCCTGAGCGCATTGCGCGAATCATCCTTGAAATTGGAGAATACGTATATCTTCATTTTAAGTGCTCCGTGTGTTATAATATGCTTTCGTAAATTGTACCACAAAGACAAATATAATTGAATGTGTTTCGTATATGGACAAGGTCAGATTCTACAACATACTGGATATAGACAGCCCCGATGAGTTCAAGTTCTATGAGAATCTCTCGGCGCTGCTCGAAGAGGATGAGTTCATCGAAGAGAACCTCATAAAAGACCTCCTTAAAGATGTAGATACCGGAAAGCTTGCAGAGCATTTCGATTCGTATTTCGAAGCCTTCCTGGATCATCTGCCTGATAATGAGACAGAGATGTACATAACCGTAGATTCCATAAGAAGGGCATTCGACGGCATGATATATGACGGGATGACGGATGAGGACATATCCTCTCTGGCATCAGAGATATCCAGATTCCGCAAATGGTATGTGCACGATCTCAACGTCTTCGACCGGCTGAACGGTACAGAAAAGAGTATCAGGGACGCAAGATATGATACAGCGGCTGCAAAGCTCCTCGGAGATGACGCAGATCACGACTTCAGGCTCGCTCTTGACTACGGCCTTGACGGATACGATGTCAGACTGGCCGANNCGAGTAAGTATACCGGTAATTTTTATCAGTGATATACAGAGAAGACGCAGAAAAAAGGGAATACGAGATGCTTTCGCCGCTCGCATCCAAGGCCGCCGAATCAAAAGGCAGGGTCTATGATGAGGAACAGTGCGAATTCAGGACGGTATATCAGAGGGACAGAGACAGGATAATCCATTCAAAGGCGTTCAGGAGGCTGATACACAAGACCCAGGTGTTTCTGGCTCCTGAGACGGATCATTACCGCACGAGACTGACGCACACCCTCGAGGTGGCGCAGATATCCCGCACTGTGGCCAAGATACTCGCATATAACGAGGATCTTACCGAAGCCATAGCTCTTGGGCACGATCTCGGACATACTCCTTTCGGCCACGTAGGCGAGAGGGTACTAAACAATATCCACCCGGGAGGCTTTTCGCATAATGACCAGAGCCTCAGAACAGTTGATAAACTCGAAGAGACTTCCAGAAGAAGAGGTCTTAACCTTACATACGAAGTGAGGGACGGGATACTGAATCACCGGGGCCCGGTCAGACCGGTGACTCTCGAAGGCCAGATCGTAAAGATCTGCGACAGGATAGCGTATGTCAATCACGACATCGATGATGCTGTAAGAAGCGGTATTCTCACTATGGAAGACCTTCCGCAGAAGGACCTTGAAGTGCTCGGATATACGCACAGCGACAGGATCAACAAGCTGATAGCCGATCTTTGCTCAAACAGCGAAGGAAAGGACAGCGTAGAGCTTTCGCCGGAATCCAGCGATGCTCTTCTTGATCTGAGGGCGTTCCTTTTCAGGACGGTATATCATTCGCCTGATGTGCGTACGACAGCTGATCTCGACAAGGTCGAAAAGGTCATCACATCGCTTTACGACTATTTTCTCGAGCATCCTGACGAGATACAGGGCATATACAGGACGGTATGGGAAGAAGAAGGGACCCACGCAGCCGTAAGGGACTGGATATCGGG
>CACYHM010000099.1:0-1331 GCA_902774195.1 uncultured Eubacteriales bacterium | reverse complement strand
GGATGGAGGCAGCTTTAGCCAATGGCTTATGACAACTTCACAGATGAATTAAAAGCTCAGCTCAACATAGTGGACATCATAGGCCGCGAAGTCGCTCTGAAGAGGTCAGGCTCGGGCTACATGGGGCTGTGTCCCTTCCATTCCGAAAAGACTCCTTCGTTCAGTGTGAACGAGGGGAAGCAGTTCTATCACTGCTTCGGCTGCGGCAAGTCGGGCGACGTCATAAGCTTCGTATCCGAGTATTACAAACTGCCGTTCATGGAAGCGGTCGAAAAACTCGCCAGGGAGAACGGCATAAAGCTTCCGGAACGGAGGAGCAGCGGACCTAAGATAGACTACGACAAGTATCACGGCATCAACGCGAAGGCCGCGAGGTTCTTCTACAACTCTCTCGGCCGTAAAGGCAACAAAGGCCTGGCATATCTCAGGAGCCGCGGGCTTTCAAAGGAAACTATCACCGCGTTCGGACTCGGTTACGCTCCCGCATCGGGGCACGCTCTTGTCGATCACCTCAGAAACGAGGGCGTCAGCGATGAGGACATGATCAAGCTTGGACTGGCAAACAGCGGCAAAGGCGGTCTGTATGATAAATTCAGGGACAGGGTAATGTTTCCGATCATCAGCACCCAGGACAAGGTGATAGGCTTCGGAGGACGCGCCATCGGCGATTACAAGCCGAAATACCTGAATTCGCCAGAGAGCGAGATATTCCTCAAGAAGAACAATCTTTTCGGACTGAACCTCACGAAAAAAGAGATAGACAGGGAGCAGAGAGCCATAATCGTCGAAGGCTACATGGACATGATCTCTCTGTACCAGAACGGAGTGAAAAATGTCGCTGCGTCTCTCGGAACGGCGCTGACGCTCAACCAGGCCAGACTGCTGTGCCGGTACTCGAAGAATATCGTACTGTCATATGATTCCGATGCTGCCGGTATCAATGCTGCTCTAAGAGGTATCGATGTCATAAGCGCCGCCGGCGGAAAGGCCAGGGTGCTCACGGTCACGGACGGCAAGGATCCCGACGACTTCATAAAAGCCCATGGCAAAGAAGCTTTTCTCAGGCTGGCAGATGAGGCGGTACCTGCGACCGACTACAAGCTCATGCTCGCAAGACGCGGCTTCGATCTTACGAACGACAGGGATGTGCTCGAGTACATCGAAAGAGTCGTACCGATACTCTCACAGCTCGGCCCGGTCGAGCTCGACATGTATACCCGGAAGCTTTCCGAAGAGTTCGGCATATCCGGGCACGCGATAAGCATGGCAGTGCAGACCGGCACGAGAGAAAGCCGGACCGGGGACAGACAGTCAGGGCTCAGAAGCGAGCG
>CACYHM010000098.1 GCA_902774195.1 uncultured Eubacteriales bacterium | reverse complement strand
CAGATGGACGGCGCAGCATGCGAGCAGCGTCAGCACTCCGGCTGCTATGAAGCCTGCCTCGAATCCTCTGATGCCGAAAGCGAGCCCCGGCAGGCATGACGCCAGAACAGGGATGATGCAGTCGCGCAGGAGCGACAGCAGATAATTGAGTCCGAGTCTGTTCGTACCCTGCCAGACTCCGCTGAGAGAATAGGTCCCGGATACGAGAAACAGCTGCAAAGCGTACACGCGTATGAATCTGACCGCCTGTATGAGTATCTCGGGAGAATCTGTTTTCAGGAACACTGCGGCGGCCGGCTTTGCAAACAAGATGGCTGCAGCCGCTATCACCGTCATCGATACATATGCCGTCTTCACGGATATGACGAGAGTCCGCGTGAGACCGTTCCTGTCCTCCTCTCCGTAGAGCATGCTGCTGAGGACGGCCGTTGAGACAAGGATGGCGGCCAGCAGCGAGATAACGAGCGAAAATGCCGAGTTGCACACTGACATAGCCGCTACCGCGCTTCCGCCTGAAATGACAAGAAGGACGGCGTTGAATGCGAGCCCCCTCAGGGCCTGCCCTCCTACATTGATCAGATTGGGAACGCCGCAGAGAAACACATCCTTAAGATCGCCTGCCCTCAGACCGCTGAAGGTAAAGTGGAGAATACGGTCTTTTCTGAAAAAATGCGTCATGAGGTACAGCATCGCCAGCAGACAGCTTCCTGACGAAGCGAGAGCCATGCCGTACATGCCCCCGCGGAACACAAGAACATTGGCAAGATCCAGCGCTGCATCGCCTGCAAGGGTCAGCGCCATGCCGGTCACAGCACGTTTTCTGTCGTTGTCTATCATCATGACCCCGGAAAGGATCATGCTTATGCGCATCGGTACGAGACCGAAAGAAAACCCCCGGAGATAGCCGGCTGTCATAGCTGTAATGCTGTCTCCGGCTTTGCTTCCGAGAGCTGATGCGATCGAGGGAGCTGCAGCGTAAAGCACCATCCCCAGGATCATGAATACGGCGATATTGGCATAGATGACTACGCTGAAGATCTGGTCTATCCTGCGCGGCTCAGCCTTTCCCATGTACCGCGTGACCATTATGCTGAGTCCGGGGCCGATCATCATGCCGACAGTATTGATCAGAAGGACGACCGGCTGGACGAGCCCTGCCGCCACCAGCGCGTCGTCTCCGAGAAAATTGCCCGTGATCAGCGAGTCTATCAGAACGCATGCCACATTAAGAGCCAGGCTTACCGTGTTCGTGATAAGCAGGCTGTTGAACATTTTTCTGATCAGAGTATCGCCGGACCCCATTCAGCGATCACCTGCAGTGTTCGTCATACCATTTGTCCATCGCAGTGTCGGTGGCATTCCCCTCATACAGGATCCTGCGCTCTGCCGATGAAAAGTACGATGTCAGCTGTCTTTTGTTATGTCTGTCGAGGTCCTCATAGACAGCCGGCGAGACCACGATCGTTTTGCGGCCTTCTCTTCCGGCCTCCTCGCTGAAGTGGCAGGCGGAATTGACGGCGTCTCCCATCCACAGGATATTATCCACGCCGCTTCCAGGGTTACCGGCTTTTATCATCAGCACCCGCCCCTGATCCATGCCTATCCCTCCGATGATCGGAGAGTATCCATGCTTCCGGAACTTGAAGCTCAGTATATCCACAAGGCTGTTCAGTCCGGCGGCGATGCCGAAAACGGAATCTGTATCGGCTTTTTCCCGGATATCGAAGATGCCGTAAACGCAGTCCCCGTGTATGCTGATCTCCCTGCAGACGGGGCAGCCTCTCATTACAGCTATGCATTCGGATATGTAGCTCCGGTATATCTTTGCCAGGACCGGGGTCGTGTTCGCGGCCGTCAGCTTCGATGATCCTATGATATCGATGAACACTGCCGCAGCATTGACATAGTATCCGTTTTCATAGTCAAGTTCCCTGTGCGAAGGTATATATTCCTTGTCCCTGAAACTGTCATCTCCGGCTGAAAGGACAGCGTCCATCCTTTCGGCGCTCTTATCGATATCGTAAGGAATGCGTTCTTTTAATTCCATGTTCTGTCCTCTCTGCTGTTTTTCTCTCTTATGTTCTAATCCGTTTTACCGGACTGAATTCCATATTGATACAATTATACCTCAAAAGCGGAGACCTCTGAAATCAATTCCGGAGCCGCTGACGCATCCGTCGTCCGGGGACTCAAAGCAGGCTGTGTATCCTGCCGGGCGATGCGAGCCGAAACATCAAAAGAAGGCGTGCCCGGCAGGGCCGCCTCCATTCCCTCCGCTTCCACAAGGGCAGCGGCTACAGCACTCCGATAGCTTTCAGTTCTGCCAGGGTCTCTTCAGAGCTGCGGTGGAGTATCCCTGTTCCTCCATACTCATCCCAGACCCGGATATTGTCGTAAAGATCATCGATAAGTATGCAGCCCCTGCCCTTGCAGTAGTTCCGCTTTTCTTCCCTCAGCACGATATTCATCTTTATATCTTCGGAGAGCATCCTGCGCATCCAGTTTATCTTGTCTTCACCGGCGCCCGGTATCCCTTTGTCCGGTTTGGGAACCCCCGTAAGGATCTCGCATCTGTCACCGTATTCCGAATAGATGGCGTCAAACAGTTCTTTTGCTCCGGGCATGAGTTCCAGTTTGTCATAAAAATGCCCGACAGACTTCACCCTGCCCCATATATCCGCCCTGCAGTTCTTTCCCGGCACGGGATCCATCCCGCAGAGCTCCCTGAGCCCCCGGTCAAAATCCGCAAGGACGCCGTCCATATCCAGATATATTTTCTCAACTTTCATCGTGCCGCTCTCTTATATCTGACAGCGTGACCTGCTATCCTTCTTCCGTGGTCACTCCGAGTATTATCTTTTCGCCGTCCTCTTCATGGGCCAGTGTGGCTCTGAGGGTGGCCGGAACCGATCTCCCGTCCATCATCAGCCCGTAATTATGGATAAAGACACCGTTCTTCTCTATCTCATCCATCACGTTCTCTTTTGTGAAAACGCGGAGATGTCTTTCTATGTCCTTCGGGTCTATCGCTTTAGGAGCATCGCGGACCACATCGCCGAAAAAGTCCTCTCCCTGAACGGCCAGACCGAAGCTCTCGTATTCGCTGGAAGGATTGTACTGGATATAGTGCCCCGTCTCCGGATCTACCGTATAAAGCACGATATAGTCGGGAGCCAGTGAAGCTATCCTGCCGAGAGATGCTTTTTCCTTTCTGAGTCTCTTTTCTTCCTCAAGCTGCTTCATCTGGGCGTCGACGATGCTGATTCCCATTATGATGCGGTTGCCTCCCTGCATCCTGGTGATCTTCATGCTGACATACATCGGCTCTCCGGTATCTACCAGACGGTATGTAGTCGTGAAAACTCCCTGGGCATCCAGCTCTCGCAGGACGTTTTCTTTTGTAAACAGCTTAAGGAAATCCTCCCTGTCATCTTTATAGATACGCGTCATCGTATCGCGCTTTGCCGACTCAAAGAAGTCCTTGCCGTGCCTCTCGATCGACAGTTCCTCTCCGCCGACACGCGAGGAGTATTCGATGTAATCGTTCGTATCGAGGTCGATCACGTATATGTTGTAATAGTCGGCTGCAAGCGCTCTTGCTATATCCGCAAATGTAGTGCTCTCATCAGGTTCCGTGACAGAGAGCACTGCGACTGCGACCGCCGTGTATCCTGTGACGGGGTTGATGCTGACCCTGTATGCGAATGAATGGGCAACGGAGCCGTCAGGCAGCTTGTCTTCATAGAACGACCGGGCCCCGGTATCGCAGCACTGTTTTATGACCGCCGGGAATACCGGGCCGTACTGTATGTCCGGGTCTTTGAAATCTATCACTCCGGCGAACAGCTCATCTCCGAAATACCGTTTCACAAAATCGCGGTACGAGCGGTTGCTGCGGATATATCTGGCTTTTTCATCCTTCACTTCAAGAACGGCGATCGGGACTGTATCGAATGCACCGTGGATCGGATCGCTGCCCTTTTCGGCAACGACTCCCAGATCGAAGAGGTTCACCTTTCCTACGCTTTCGTAGTATCCTGACTCCTCCGGATCTTCAGTCTCTATGATCAGACCGTTGTTGCGCAGCTCGTCGACATCTTCAAACGGCAGCGGTTTGCTGAAGTAGTATCCCTGAAGCTTGGCGCAGCCGATGTCGCGGAGGAAGCGCACCTGCTCTTCTGTCTCGACTCCTTCGCAGACCGTATCCACGCCGAGGGATGTGGCCATCCTCATGAGCTCTGTCAGGATGATTTTCCCCTCCTCGCCCTCATCGAGCTTGCGCATGAAGCTCATGTCGAACTTGAGCAGGTCAAACTTTACGCTCTGGAGGACATCAAGCGATGAATATCCGCTTCCGAAGTCATCCATCCACACAGGGAATCCGAGGCTGCGGAACCTGTCCACCTGTTTCTTTATGAATTCGAAATCGCTTCCGATCATGCTCTCGGTAAGTTCTATGGTTATCCTGTCCCTTCCGACTCCCGCCGCATCCACACGGCTTCTGATCTCCTCTACGATGTCGCAGGTATCGAAGTCCGAGCGGGACAGATTGATCGAATAAGGGATGATACTCAGGCCCTTCTCTTTATGCTCCTTCATCAGACCAAGGATCTGGTCGAGCATGAAAAGATCGAGCTTATATATCTGCCCGGATTCTTCGAGCGCCGGAATGAAGTCGGCCGGAGACATGAATCCCCGCTCTGGATCGATCCATCTTGCCAGCGCTTCAACGTCGCAGACCCTCTCGTTCACAGTCCTCACGATCGGCTGGATATGGACTTTGATCCACCCTTCATTTACA